>DATFCF010000031.1:0-4336 GCA_035253445.1 Mycobacterium sp. | reverse complement strand
TTGCGGCACATCGCCTTGTTGGTGGCCGACGAGCCCGAGTTCGCCGGAGCGGTCACCACCGCACTGCTCGGCAAGGATCCCGACGTCGAGGAGTTGAGGCGGCGGATCGGCCGGGAGATTCGCGATCGGCTCGCTTCGGCGCTGCAACCCGGTACCGATCCGGAAGTCATCGACTCGCTGGAAATGCTGTACTCGGGCGCACTGGTGCGCGCGGGGATGGGCTACGCGTCGTATGCGGATATCGCGCAACGGCTGGAGCGCGCGGCTCGGTTAATCCTGAGCTGACTGCAGCCCGAACAGCGCCGTCGCGGCCCTGACGGCGGGCTCGAGGATGCCTCGAACATCCCGTCCGTCCTCAACGAACAGCGCGGTCAACTCGCGCAACCCACCCAACAGAATCAACGCCACCGGGCGGGATATCGGCGGCAGCTGTGCGCGGCGGAAACCGGGGCTGTCGCTGAGATCAACCAGCATGTCGGTGAGGTGTTCCATCGCCAGGCGGTGCAACGGCAGCGCGGCCGCGCCAAGCGCCGGCGCCTCACGGATCCAGCTCAGCGTGATCGCGGGGCGTGAGGCGATGTGATCGACATAGGCGTTCGCGGCCTGGCGGATCTGCACCTGCCAGTCCGCCTCGGGGTCGACGCCGGTGCGGATGCTGGCGATCAGGTTCTCGTTGTTCCTGCGCAGCAATTCGATCAGGCACTCTTCCTTGCTGGCGAACTGCTCGTAGAAGGTGCGCTTGGAGGTTCGGGCGTGCCGGACGATGTCGGCGACGGTGGTGTCGCGGTAGCCGCGCTCGCCGATCGAGGCGCCCAAACCGTCGAGCAGCCGATCGCGAAACGGGTCGGCGGCGCTGTCGACCGGAGCGTCGAGCGCTGTCGTCATTTCGCCTCCTCAAAACCCTTGCGCGGTCCTGGTACCAAGCGGTACCGTACTACACAAATCTACGGTACATTGTAGTACCAGGGAAACGGCGGGGAGTGGTCATGAGCGATGGGCCCACGCGTGTAGCGCAGGGGGCGCAGGGGACAGCGATTGTCGAAGCGCCCACAGAAGAACCGCAAGCCCCCCGCGCGGTGAAGTTGCCGCCTCGCCCACCGATCCCGAAGGCCCTGCAGGGCATTGCGTTCTCCATTTCGCGGCGATGGACGGTCGCGCAGCTGGCCCGGCGCTACGGCGATGTCTTCACGCTGAACATCCCGGTGTACGGCAGGACCGTCGTCGTGGCCGAACCGCAGTTGGCCAAGCAGCTGTTCATCGCCAACACCGAAGACGTCGGAAACATCCAGCCCAACCTGTCCCGGGTGCTGGGGTCGGGATCGGTGTTCGCGCTCGACCGCGCCGACCACCGCCGCAGGCGCCGGCTGCTGACACCGCCGTTCCACGGTAAGAGCATCAAGAACTACGACAAGATCTTCACCGAAGAGACGCTGCGCGAGTCGGCCAATTGGCCGGAGGGCCAGGCGTTCGAAACCATCGGACCGATGATGCGGATCACGCTCAACGCCATCCTGCGGGCGGTTTTCGGCGCCGGCGGAGAACAGCTCGACGAGTTGCGCCGCATCATCCCGCCGTGGGTGACCCTGGGCTCGCGTATCGCGACGCTGCCGACGCCGTCGCGAACCTACGGCCGCCACAGCCCGTGGGGCCGGTTGGCCGAATACCGGCGCCAGTACGACGAAGTCATTGCCAGGCTGATCGACCGGGTCAAGGCCGATCCTGACTTCGACAGCCGCGACGACGTTCTTGCGCTGCTGCTGCGCAGCACCTATGAGGACGGTTCGTCCATGTCCCGCCAGGACATCGGCGACGAACTGCTCACGCTGCTTGCCGCCGGTCACGAGACCACCGCCTCCACTCTCGCGTGGGCCTTCGAACGGATTACCCGTCATCCGGAGGTGCTGTCGAAGCTGGTCGAGGAGGCTGCGACCGAGGACAGCGAGTACCGGCAGGCCGCCATCCTCGAGGTGCAGCGGGCCAGGACGGTCATCGACTTCGCCGGCCGTCATGTCTATTCGCCGACCTTCGAACTCGGTGATTGGGTTATCCCGCAAGGCTATTCGATTGTTGTCAGCATCTCCGCAATGCACGAACGCGCCCAGGAGTTCCCCGATCCCGAACGGTTCGACCCGCAGCGCTACTTCGGCAACCGGCCACCGACGTTCGCCCACATCCCGTTCGGCGGCGGCACCCGGCGTTGTGTCGGCGCTGCGTTCGCCAGCGTCGAGATGGACGTGGTGTTGCGAACAGTGTTGCGGCACTTCGTCATCGACACAACGACGGCGCCCGACGAGAAAGTGCATTCACGCGGTGTTGCCTACACGCCCAAGGACGGTGGCCGCATGGTCGTGCACCGCCGCACGACCCCACTCGGTTAGGGAGACCCATGACAGACGCAGCGACAGTCGACACGACGGCCCGTTGCACCCCGGGAAAGATGCCGCCCGCGGTGCGCCTGCCGAAGCTGATCCAGATGGTCCTGATGGCTGGATTCCGCCGCCGGTTCCTGCGGAGCGCGGTGAAGCGCCACGGCCCCGTCTTCGCCATCAACGTTCCGTTCTTCGGTCGCAGCGTGGTCGTTTCGGATCCTGCGCTGGCGCGGCAGGTGTTCCTCGCAAACACCGATGACTTGATCAACGTGCAACCGAACCTCAGCAGGATCTTCGGGCCGGGTTCGGTCTTCGCGCTCGACGGTAAGGAGCACCGGGCCCGCCGTAAGTTGCTGGCGCCACCGTTCCATGGCCAGAGCATCAAGAACTACGAGACGATCATCGAAGAGGAAACCCTGCGGGAGAGCGCAAACTGGCCGGAGGGCAAAGAGTTTCGCACGCTGGAGCCGATGAACAGGATCACGCTGAACGTGATCCTGCGGACTGTCTTCGGTGCCGATGGTGCCGAACTCGACTACCTGCGCGAAATCATCCCTCCGTGGGCCGAACTGGGCTCGCGGATGGCCACGTTGCCGGAGCCGCCGTTTGACACCGGGCGCTATAGCCCGTGGGGCCGGCTCGCCGAGTTTCGCCGCAACTTCGACCGCACTGTCTTCGCACTGATCGACAAGGCCGAGGCCGATCCACGGCTCGAGGAGCGCACAGACATCCTCGCGCTCCTACTGGGCAGCCGGTACGAGGACGGTACCCCGATGTCGCGTCAGGACGTGTCCGACGAACTGCTGACGCTCTTGGGCGCTGGGCACGAGACCACCGCGTCGACGCTGGGGTGGGCGTTCGAGCGGTTGCGCCGCCACCCCGACGTCGTCGCCAAACTGGTCGAGGAAAACGATCAGGGCGGCAACGAGTTTCGCCTGGCCACCATCCAGGAACTGCAGCGGAACCGGACGGTGATCGATTTCTCCGGACGCCACGTCAAGGCGTCACATTTCGATCTGGGCGAGTGGCGGGTCCCGCACGGTTACACGGTGATGATCGCGATCGCCAACGTGCACGCCAACGCCGGGGTGTTCCCGAATCCCGAGCGCTTCGACCCGGACCGATTCTTGGGCAAAAGGACTCCGACGGCGTGGGTGCCGTTCGGCGGGGGGACCCGTCGGTGCATCGGGGCCGCGTTCGCCAATGTCGAGATGGATGTTGTGCTACGGACGATTCTGCGGCACTTCGTGATTGAGACGGACAACGCTGCGGAGGAGAAGGTTCATTTCCGCGGCATCGCGTTCACGCCGAAGGACGGCGGCCTGGTGACGCTGCACCGGCGGAGCCCACGAGAAACCGCCTAAACCACCTGGCGCTTCGGCAGTTTCCAGCCGGCCCGCGGGAAGTGGCAGGTGTAGCCCGTGGGGTAGCGCTCCAGGTAATCCTGGTGCTCGGGCTCGGCCTCCCAGAACGGGCCCACCGGCGTCACCTCGGTGACGACCTTGCCCGGCCACAGCCCGGAGGCGTCGACGTCGGCGATGGTGTCCTCGGCGATGCGCTTCTGCTCGTCGTCGACGTAGAAGATCGCCGACCGGTAGCTGGTGCCGACGTCGTTGCCCTGCCGGTTCTCGGTGGTCGGATCGTGGATCTGGAAGAAGAACTCCAGTACTGCCCGGTAGTCGGTCTGCGCCGGGTCGTAGACGATTTCGATCGCCTCGGCATGGCCCGGGTGATTGCGGTAGGTGGCGTTGGCGCTAGCCGCCACGCAAGCACGGGCGGCGGCCGAAATCGCCGCGGCCAGCGATGTGGTCGACGGTGTCGATAGCTCCATGCGGATCAGCCACGGCGTCATTGCCTGGTCGGCGGCGGCCGCGGTGCAGGCCATCCAGCCCGTCCGCCAGGCCGCGGGCAACCACATGGCGGCGGCATCGCACGCCATGAGCGAAGACCTCTACGCCGCGGCGGCC
>DATFCF010000030.1:0-2817 GCA_035253445.1 Mycobacterium sp. | reverse complement strand
CGAAATGCAGCTGATTGCCGGGCAGAAGCCGGTAATCACCAAGGCGAAGAAGTCGATCGCGCAATTCAAGCTGCGCGAGGGCATGCCGATCGGCGCCCGCGTCACGCTGCGCGGTGACCGGATGTGGGAGTTCCTCGACCGGCTGGTGTCGATCGCCCTGCCGCGTATCCGGGACTTCCGCGGCTTGAGCCCCAAGCAGTTCGACGGCACCGGCAACTACACCTTCGGGCTCAACGAGCAGTCGATGTTCCACGAGATCAACATCGACGACATCGACCGCCCGCGTGGCATGGACATCACCGTCGTCACCTCGGCGACGACCGACGACGAAGGACGAGCGCTGTTGCGGGCGCTGGGCTTTCCGTTCAAGGAGAACTGAACCGATGGCAAAGAAGGCACTGGTCAACAAGGCCAACAAGAAGCCCAAGTTCAAGGTGCGCGCGTACACCCGGTGCAGTAAGTGCGGTCGCCCGCACGCGGTTTACCGCAAGTTCGGGCTCTGCCGCATCTGCCTGCGCGAGATGGCGCACGCCGGCGAACTGCCCGGCGTGCAGAAGTCCAGCTGGTAACAGCAGCGACGAGCGCTTGCGCGAAGAGCCGATAAGCGAACAACTACAGACCCATTGGAAAGTTGCGGTAGGCCCCGCTCGAACCATTCGAGACTGGGAACCGCCGCGAGGAAGGTGAACCGGCTGTCATGACCATGACGGACCCGATCGCAGACTTCTTGACACGTCTGCGCAACGCCAATTCGGCGTACCACGACGAGGTGGCCTTGCCGCACAGCAAGATCAAGGCGAACATCGCCCAGATCCTCAAGGCGGAGGGCTACATCAGCGACTACCACACCGAGGATGCTCGGGTGGGCAAGTCGCTGGTGGTGCAACTGAAGTACGGCCCCAGCCGGGAACGCAGCATCGCAGGATTGCGCCGGGTGTCCAAGCCCGGTCTGCGTGTGTATGCGAAATCCACCAATCTGCCAAGGGTTTTGGGTGGCCTCGGCGTGGCGATCATCTCCACGTCTTCGGGTCTGCTGACCGACCGTCAGGCAGCACGTCAGGGCGTGGGCGGCGAAGTCCTCGCGTACGTGTGGTGAGGGAGAACTAACCATGTCGCGTATTGGAAAGCAGCCGGTCCTGGTTCCCGCCGGGGTCGACGTGACGATCGACGGCCAGAAGGTGTCGGTCAAGGGACCCAAGGGCACGCTCGATCTGGCGGTCGCCGAGCCGATCACCGTGTCGCGCAACGACGACGGCGCCATCGTGGTGGCCAGGCCGAACGACGAGCGGGAGAACCGCTCGCTGCACGGGCTGTCCCGTACGTTGGTCGCCAACCTGGTCACAGGTGTCACCGAGGGGTACACCACCAAGATGGAGATCTTCGGCGTCGGCTATCGCGTGCAGCTCAAGGGCAACACCCTCGAGTTCGCATTGGGTTACAGCCATCCCGTAGTGATCGAGGCGCCGGAGGGCATCACCTTCGCGGTGGAGACGCCCACGAAGTTCTCGGTCTCGGGTATCGACAAGCAGAAGGTCGGCCAGATTTCGGCGAACATCCGCCGCCTGCGCCGCCCGGACCCCTACAAGGGCAAGGGCGTTCGCTACGAGGGCGAGCAGATCCGCCGCAAGGTCGGAAAGACAGGTAAGTAAAATGGCTTCTACCACAAAGGATCCGGTGTCAACGACACGTAAGCCGGTGGGGCAGAACGTGTCCGCGACGCGGCGTGTCGCGCGGTTGCGTCGGCACGCCCGGTTGCGCAAGAAGATCGCCGGTACCGCCGAGACGCCACGCCTTGTGGTCAACCGTTCGTCGCGGCACATCCACGTGCAGCTGGTGAACGACTTGACAGGCACCACCGTGGCCGCGGCCTCCTCGATCGAGGCCGACGTGCGCGCGGTCGAGGGCGACAAGAAGGCCCACAGCGTGCGGGTCGGTCAACTGATCGCCGAGCGCGCCAAGGCTGCCGGGATCGAAACCGTGGTGTTCGACCGCGGTGGGTACACCTACGGCGGACGGATCGCGGCGCTGGCGGATGCGGCGCGCGAAGGCGGGCTGAAGTTCTAGCCGGCGGGCGGGAGCGACAGCGACTAGGGAATTGGATACGACGAAGACCAACGGAAGGATTGCATGATGGCCGAGCAGGCAGCAGGTGCGGCCGGCGGCCCAGGCACCTCGGATGGCCGTGGCTCGCGGGGTGATCGCGAGGGCTCACGTGATGGGCGGGGCCGTCGCGACGACCGCGGTGGTCGTGGCGGCCGCGACGGCGGCGAGAAGAGCAACTACCTCGAGCGCGTCGTCGCGATCAATCGCGTCTCCAAGGTCGTCAAGGGCGGTCGTCGGTTCAGCTTCACCGCGCTGGTGATCGTCGGTGACGGCAACGGCATGGTCGGCGTCGGCTACGGCAAGGCCAAAGAAGTTCCTGCCGCGATCGCCAAGGGCGTCGAGGAAGCACGCAAGGGCTTCTTCCGCGTTCCGCTGATCGGTGGGACCATCGTCCATCCGGTGCAGGGTGAGGCCGCCGCGGGTGTGGTGATGCTGCGTCCCGCCAGCCCCGGTACTGGTGTGATCGCCGGTGGCGCCGCCCGTGCGGTGCTGGAATGCGCTGGCGTGCACGACATCCTGGCCAAGTCGCTGGGTAGTGACAACGCGATCAACGTGGTGCACGCCACCGTCACGGCGCTGAAGATGCTGCAGCGTCCCGAGGAGGTGGCCGCTCGCCGCGGCCTGCCCATCGAGGACGTTGCGCCTGCCGGAATGCTCAAGGCCCGCAGGGAAAGTGACGCGATCGCCAGCGCGGCGGCTCGCGAGGCCCAGACT
>DATFCF010000029.1:0-3890 GCA_035253445.1 Mycobacterium sp. | reverse complement strand
AGAGTGGCCATCTGCTGTGCTGACGCGGGTCGTGGCCGGGGACCAGTTTCCGGACCTGGCGGTACGCTTCTCGCCCAGCTAATCACGGCCAGATGACGATCTAATCACGGCCGGTCGGGCCCGCTGGAAGGTGGCCTCGCGCCCGAATTTGCGACTGGCGGATGGATTGCCGCGGGTGTCTCGGTCGATTGCCGAAGCCGCAGCAACCCTCTGTCGAACGTTCGGGGACGCGGCCGCCTGGCGTGAAAAATTGAATCTACCTGCGGTTCCTAGGGTAAGAGCTCGAAAAGCATAGGGAAACACCTCATTCCTTCAGCCACCCCAACCTGAATATGCTGGGCACACGCTGAGAAGGACGGGAACGGGTGTTGTAGCTCCGCGGGATGTCGTGGTGACAACACGAGCCGGGGGTCCGGCGTCGAGACCTTCTTTTTCACCGGCAAAGCCGTTGCGGCGGCTACAGGGGGTATGTGATGTCGGGAGTGCAAAACGCGGGTACGTGCAATATGGGTTGGACTGGGAGGCCAGCCGATGTTGTCTCGTTTTGACGGTTCTTCGAGATCGGTGCCGTCGGGTGGTCAGTCATGACCGGAGTCCTCGAGCCGGCCACAGCTGATCCTCGGAAGTCCCTAGCTGCCGATCCCAAACTTTCCAGCGGTGTTCCGGACAACGTCCGTCTGCTGGACAGTCGTCGTGTCCAGGTGGCTCCGCGCACCGCGAACACTGACGGTGGACGGCAACCGGTTCTCGCAGTCGCCAAGAATGCGCTGCGTCCGCCCGCCGATCGTGTGCGTCCGCACGTTCGGTTCCTCAGCCGCATCCGGGCGTGGATGGTTGTCCCTGTCGTGGACTTCGCTCTGATGGTGGCGCCCCTCGCATGGCGGCCGCCTCAGATCCACGCAACCGTGGCGCTGGCCGTCCTTGCGACGCTTCTCCTCAGCGGAGGCGGTGGTTACGTCTCGCGTCTACATCTGAGCGTGTTGGACGAGCTTCCCTCTATCGTCACTCGGCTGCTGACGGCCGTGGCGGCGGTTTCGGCCGTGGCGCTGTATCTGCATCAGAAGACGCAGGTGTTGATCTTCCTCGAAACAGCCTGCCAGGCAGTCGTGCTGGTCATTGTTGGCCGCGTCATCACCACGCGGCTCATCGCCATAGGCCGCCGAACCGGGATCGCAAAACACCGCACCGTGCTGATTGGGGGCGGTCCGCTGGCCACAGAGTTGGCGAGAATCCTTGCCCAGCACCGCGAGTACGGACTCACGCTGAACGGCTTTGTCGATGACGGCGAGGATTTTCCGGCAGAGGAGCAGTTGCCACGCCTGGGTCGCCTTGCTGATCTGGACATGGCGGTCGTGACAACCGGTGCGGACACCCTGCTGGTGGCCGATGGAAGTTTCGAGGAACGCGCGCTGATCGATGCGGTGCGTACGGAGGCGTGTCATCACACAGAACTACTCGTCGTTCCGCGGATGCATCACTTCCATACCCAGACCGGGATGGCTGACCACATTGGCTCCATTCCGATCATGCGTATCCGCAATCCCAATCTCCACGGGCCGGCATGGTTGATCAAGCGTGCGTTCGACATTGCAGTAGCCACAATGTCACTGATCGTCTTGTCGCCCGTGCTCGTTCTGGCTGCGCTGGCCGTGCGGGTGGAGGGTGGACCCGGCGTCATCTTCCGGCAAGTCAGGGTGGGGCGTGACGGCAAGCACTTCGAGCTGTTGAAGTTCCGTTCGATGCGTCCAGTCAATGACCTTGAGTCGCAGACGATGTGGTGTGTGGCCGCCGACAACCGCGTCGGTCCGGTCGGACGGTTCCTGCGCTGCACCTCGATCGACGAACTACCTCAGCTGTGGAACATACTTCGCGGCGATATGACCCTGGTGGGGCCGAGACCCGAACGGCCGCACTTCGTGGAGCAGTTCTCCACGCAGTTCGACAGATACGCTCACCGTCACCGCGTACAGGTCGGGCTCACCGGTTTCGCTCAGGTCAGTGGGCTCAGAGGGGACACGTCCATCGCGGACCGGGCACGATATGACAACTTCTACATAGAAAACTGGTCGCTTTGGCTGGATATCAAAATCGTGTTGAGGACATTTCGTGAGGTCTTGTTCTACCGCGAAAGGTGAGTTCGGTGGTGAAGCGGTAGGGGGGTGCGTACTGAACCGGGGCCAGTCTCGATCGGAGGGGAAGGTGTCGTGGGCGGCGCCATAATCCACGAGTGGATGTCAGCACATGGCGGCTCTGAGAAGGTCTTTGAGGCGATGAGTCACGCCTTTCCCGACGCAGACTTGTTTACGCTGTGGCGCGATCCCGGGGCTGTGATGGGCGACCGCAAGATCGCGGAGTCCTGGTTCTCGCGCACTCCGTTGCGCCGACGCAAAGCGCTCGCCCTGCCATTGATGCCCCATACATGGCGAACGCTCCGTAGCGGCCGCCGCTACGACTGGATGCTTGTGAGTTCGCACCTGTTCGCCCACCATGCCCGATTCCCTGGTGCGAACCGAGATATCCCCAAATTCGTCTACGCGCACACCCCGGCCCGCTACATATGGACACCGGAACTCGATTTCCGCGGCAGCAATCCTGCCGTGCGTGTGGCCTCGGCGTATTACCGATCGATGGACCGGAGACGAGCAAACGAACCCGTCGCGATCGCTGCCAACAGCGCATGTGTCCAAGACCGCATCCGGCGGTTCTGGGACCGCGATGCAACAGTCATCTACCCACCCGTTCCGGTTGAAGCAATTGCGGAGTCGGCACGAACAGGCCACGGCCTCAGTGACGCAGATCGGCGCGTAATCGATGGGTTACCAGCAACATTCATCCTCGGAGCCTCACGGTTTGTGTCGTACAAGCAACTCGACAAGGTGATATCCATCGGTGCACTCCTGGATATCCCGGTGGTGATCGCCGGCCGAGGCCCTGAAGAACAGCGCCTTCGCGACGTTGCCGCAAGCGCGTCGGTGCCTGCGACGTTTGTCATCTCCCCATCGGATGCGTTACTGCACGCGCTGTACGCGCGCAGCGCCGCCTATATGTTCCCGCCTGTAGAGGACTTCGGCATGATGCCGGTTGAGGCGATGGCGGCAGGGGCGCCGGTGGTAGTCAATGCCCTGGGTGGCGCCCAGGAGAGCGCTGGAAAGTCAGCGGCTGGCGTAGTCGCGGATTTCGCAGATGTCAGCAGTGTTGCCGACCGAACCCGCGAACTCATAGATCGCGGCATTCGGCCGACGATTGAAGATGTAGCGGAGTTCTCCGAAGCGCGGTTCATCGAACGCCTCCAGACCTGGGTCGCCATCGAGTTAGGGTATGAAGCGTGCCGGGCCTGAGCACGTACTACCTTCCTCCAATAGCTTTGTGTTGCAGTCCTTTGACGACAAATGGCATTGGCCAGAGAGGGGCTGCAGTCCGTGCCGATCGCTGGGCGTGATAGCCGCACGATAGCCAAGGCGGTATTCGAACCGCGACACTATTTCGCAGCAAGCAACATGCTGAGGCTGTACGAACATCCCTTCGAGATGTATCGCCGGTACCTGACGCGCATGGGTGAATACCCGTGCACTGTGCGCGTCTCCAGCCCGATCGGTCGGATCGACCTCGACCTGTACACCCACGACGACGTCCTCACCGTTAACGAGATCTTCTGCCGAGTCGACTATCTCGCCGATGCCAGAGACAAGGTTGTGGTGGACTTCGGTTCCAACATTGGAATCTCAGCCGCGTACTTTCTGTCTCGAGGAGTGGATACATTCACTTACCTGTTCGAGCCACTTCCCGCCAACATTGAGCGGCTCCAACACAATTTGCGCCGGTTCGAAGGTCGCTACGCCCTTGATGAGGCCGCGGTAGGAACGGAACAAGGCGAAGTACAGTTCGGCTGG
>DATFCF010000028.1:0-7760 GCA_035253445.1 Mycobacterium sp. | reverse complement strand
TGGCGGCCGGCGACCCGATCGCACCGCGGCCACCGCGTCGGCGAACGGCCCACCGGAGCGGTACCGGCTACCGGGGTTCTTCACCAGGGTGATCTCGATGAGCTCGCGCACGTTGGGCGGCAGATCGGCAGGCAGCGGCGGAGGCGTCTCCTTGATGTGCTTCATCGCGACGGTCAGCGCGCCGTCGCCGGTGAACGGCCGCTTGCCCGAAACCGATTCGTAGCCAACGACTCCCAGTGAGTACACGTCACTGGCCGCGGTGGCGTCGTGACCCAGCGCCTGCTCGGGCGCGATGTACTGGGCGGTGCCCATCACCATGCCCGTCTGCGTGACCGGCGCTGCGTCGACGGCCTTGGCGATGCCGAAGTCGGTGAGTTTGACCTGCCCCGTCGGCGTGATCAGGATGTTGCCCGGTTTGACGTCGCGGTGCACCAGGCCCGCGGTATGTGCGACCTGCAGCGCGCGCCCGGTCTGTTCAAGCATGTCCAGGGCATGCCGCAGCGACAACCGTCCGGTGCGCTTGAGCACCGAGTTGAGCGGTTCACCGTTGACCAGTTCCATCACCAGATATGCGGTGCGACCCTCGCCGTCCATATCCGTTTCGCCGTAGTCGTAGACGCTGGCGATGCCGGGGTGGTTGAGCATGGCGACGGTGCGCGCTTCGGCCCGGAACCGTTCGACGAACTCGGCGTCCTCGGAGTACTCGGCCTTGAGCACCTTGATCGCGACGCGTCGACCCAGCCGGGAGTCGACGCCCTCCCACACCTGGCCCATGCCGCCGGTCGCGATGAGTCGCTGCAGCCGATACCGGCCCGACAAAGTGACGCCGACGCGGGGGCTCATGAGCCCTCCCGCAGCGCCGCGGCGATGGTGGCCCGTCCGATGGGTGCGGCCAGTGCGCCGCCGGTGGCATTGAGCCGGTCGCCACCGTTCTCCACCAGGACCGCGACAGCGACCTTGGGTGCCTGTGCAGGAGCGAAGGCGATGTACCAGGCATGCGGCGGGGTGTTGCGCGGATCAGTACCGTGCTCCGCCGTGCCGGTCTTGGATGCGATCTGCACGCCGGCGATGGCTCCCTTCTGCTGTGTCACCTGCTCGGCGGCGACCATCAGATCCGTAAGTGTATCCGCGACCTGCTGCGACACCGCCCGGCGCTCTTCTCGTGGGGACGTCGTGCTGATGTTCGCGAGGTCGGGTCCCTTCAGGCTATCGACCAAGTACGGCCGCATGGCTACCCCTTTGTTCGCGATGGTTGCGGCGACCATCGCGTTCTGCAGTGGTGTGAGTGCAACGTCCTTTTGCCCGATGCTCGACATCCCCAGCGCCGCGGCGTCGGTGATAGGCCCGACCGTCGACTCGGCGACCTGAAGCGGAATGGTCGGGGGAGTGACGTCCAATCCGAACGCCAGTGCGGTGGACTTGAGCGCGTCGGCGCCTGTGTCGATGCCGAGCTGGACGAAGGCGGTGTTGCACGATTTCGCGAACGCGTCCCGCAATGACGCGGTAGGCCCGCCGCCGCACGACGACCCGCCGAAGTTCTCCAGCGTTGCGGTGCTGTCCGGCAACGGAATTCGAGGTTGCGCGGTCAGTTGCGTATTCGCGGTGGCGCCCGCCTGTAGCGCAGCCGCGGTGGTGATGACCTTGAATGTGGAGCCGGGCGGGTAGGTCTCCGAGATGGCCCGGTTCAACAGCGGGTTGTCCGGGTTGTCCCGCAGTTGCTGCCAGGTGGCGGCCTGCTC
Source organism: Mycobacterium sp. (assembly GCA_035253445.1). Classification (GTDB taxonomy): domain Bacteria; phylum Actinomycetota; class Actinomycetes; order Mycobacteriales; family Mycobacteriaceae; genus Mycobacterium. Next base: position 6,021 of record DATFCF010000028.1, on the reverse strand, counting down.
CTCCACATTGTGGGTGGCCAGCAGGTTCGGGTCGTATGACGGCGACGAGACCATCGCGAGGATCCTGCCCGTCGACGGTTCCAGGGCGACCACCGAGCCCTTGCACGGGCCCCGGCAGCCATCCTCCATCGCGTCCCAAGCCGCTTGCTGCACTTGGGGATTGATGGTGGTGGACACGTTGCCGCCGCGTGGGTCGCGGCCGGTGAAGAAGTCGGCCAGCCGTCGACCGAACAGCCGCTGGTCGGAGCCGTTGAGGATGGTGTCCTCGGCACGCTCCAGCCCGGTGCTCGAATAGCTCAGCGAGTAGAACCCGGTGACGGGCGCGTAGGCCAACGGATTCGGGTACACGCGCAGGAACCGGAACCGTCCCTCGGTCGACACCGAATAGGCGAGCAGCTGACCGCCCGCCGAAATCTGGCCCCGCTGACGCGAATACTCGTCGAGCAGCACGCGCTGATTGCGCGGATCCGAGCGCAGGCCGTCGGCGGTGAACACCTGGGTCAGCGTGGCGTTGACGAGGAGCAGCACGACCAGCGCCATGATCATGACGGCAATGCGGCGAAGCGAGGTGTTCATACCTTCCCGATCACCTCGGTGCCCGCGGCCGCGATCGACGTCGGGTTGGCCGCGCGGGTGTCGATCGGGCGTCGCGCCGCGTGCGAGATCCGCATCAGGATCCCCAGCAGCAGATAATTCGCGAGCAGCGACGAACCGCCGTACGACATCCACGGCGTGGTCAGCCCGGTCAGCGGGATCAGCTTGGTGACACCACCGACCACGATGAACAACTGGATCGCCAGCGTCGACGCCAGGCCCGCGGCCAGTAGCTTGCCGAAGCTGTCCCGCACGGCGATCGCGGTGCGAAGGCCGCGGATGATGACGATCGTGTACAGCATCAGCACGGCGGCCAGCCCGACGAGCCCGAGTTCTTCGCCGACGGCGGCGATGATGAAGTCGGTCGACGCGGCTGGCACCGTGCCGGGTTGTCCGTTGCCGAGCCCGGTGCCGAAGATCCCTCCGGTGGCGAAGCTGAACAGCGACTGCACCATCTGATAGCCGGCACCGTCGGGATCGGCGAACGGGTCCATCCACGTCTGCACGCGCACCCGGACGTGGTCGAAAACGTAATACGCCGCAACGCTTCCCGCGGCGAACAGGCCCAAGCCGATGACCACCCAGCTGAATCGGTCGGTGGCGATGTACACCAGCACCAGGAACGACGCGTACAGCAGCAGCGACGTGCCGAGGTCCTTCTCGAAGACCATCACCCCGATCGAGGCGATCCACGCCGCCAACAGGGGAGCGAGGTCACGGGGCCGCGGCAGGTCCATTCCCAGGAAATGCTTTCCGGCGCTGGTGAATAGGCTGCGCTTGGCCACCAGCACCGCGGCGAAGAAAATGAGCAGCAGGATCTTGGAGAATTCAGCGGGCTGAATTGAGAAGCCCGGCAACTCAATCCAGATCTTGGCGCCGTTCTGCTCGGACATCGAGCGGGGCAGCACCGCCGGAATCACCAACAGGATCAGCCCGGCAAGCCCGCAGACGTAGCCGTACCGCGACAGCATCCGGTGATCTCGCAGGAAGATCACCACCAGCGAGAACCCGATGACGCCGACCAGCGTCCACAACGTCTGCTGGTTGGCGGTACCGCCAAGACCCTGTGACGTCAGCTCTCCCGAGGCCAGGTCCAACCGGTGAATCATGACCAGGCCCAGCCCATTGAGAAGCGCGACGACCGGAAGCAACAGCGGATCGGCGTACGGCGCGAATCGGCGCACGGTCAGGTGTGCAGCGGCGAACAGCGCGAGGTAGGCGACGGCGTACTGGGCCAGGTCCCAATGGATGCCCTGTTCTTGATTCGCCTCGACCAGCGACAGCGCCACCGTGGTGATGACCGCGGCGAAGCCAAGCAGAAACAGTTCGGCGTTGCGCCGGTTCGGCAGCGGCGGCATGACGGCGACGGGCGATTGCGGCTGGGTCGTCATGCCACTTCTCGGCAGTTGGTGCCCGGTTCCGGCGGCGGCGGAGGCAGCGCCGTCACATTCGAAGGGGACGGAGGAGGTGATGGTGACGGCGGCGGCGGAGACGGTGACTCGGGCGGGACAGGCTGACCGGGCGTCGGCGTCGGCGCGGGGGGCGGCGCGGTGACCGTGGTCGGCGTCTCCGGCGCGGGTATGCCAGGTAGGCGTGGCTCGCCGGTGCCTCCGGGTTGTCCCGATTCGGGTAGATGCGGTGTCGGTATTGGGGACTGGGATGTCTTCGGCGCGGGCCGCGGACAAATGGGCAGCACCGAGCTGTGCGAGAGTTCCTCGATCTGCGCGATGGCTTCGTCGAGCGTGCCCGAGGGCAGGCCCGCGATCACCTGCGCCCGTTCGGAGGGCCGCATGTCGTTGACGCTCAGCATCCGGCAGCTCAGACTGTCGCGGGACTGGCCTGCGCCGATGAGCGACAACTCATTTCGATCGTTGAGGCAGCCCAGCAGAAACGGTTCCTGCAGCGCGACGCCTAGAAAGGAACCCTGAACACCCCGCATGATCGAGACGGTGCCGGCGTGTTCGCTGACGTAGTAGTTACTGCGCACGATCTCGCGACCGATGGCCAGCCCGGCGAGCACCACAAGAACGAGCAGCACCGCGCCGACGACCATTCGGCGTCGCGATCGTGGGCGTGGCACCGGCTCTTCGGGTTGCGGGACAACACGTTTGGCGGCGTTGCGCTTCGGGTTGAATGCCGAGGCGCGGCCTGCGGCCGTATTGGGTGGTGCGACGTGGTCGTCGTCGCCGCTTACCGCACCGGCAAGGATCGGCTGGGTCTGGCCGTAGTCGTAGTCGATGACGTCGGCGACCACGACCGTGACGTTGTCGGGTCCGCCGCCGCGCAACGCCAATTCGATGAGCCTGTCGGCACTTTCGGCGACATCGGAGATCTGAAGCGCCTCGAGGATGGTTTCATGACTGACCGGATCGGAAAGGCCGTCGGAGCACAGCAGGTACCGGTCGCCGGCGCGGGCTTCGCGCATGATCAACGTCGGCTCCACCTCGTGGCCGGTGAGGGCCCGCATGATGAGCGACCGCTGGGGGTGGCTGTGCGCTTCCTCGGCGGTGATGCGTCCCTCGTCGACCAGCGTCTGGACGAAGGTGTCGTCCTTGGTGATCTGGGTGAGCTCACCGTCGCGCAGCAGATAGCTGCGGGAGTCTCCGATGTGCACCAGCCCAAGTCTGTTGCCCGCGAACAGGATTGCGGTCAACGTGGTGCCCATGCCTTCGAGGTCGGGATCGGCCTCGACGTGGGCGGCGATGGCCGAGTTGCCCTCGCGGACCGCGTCGTCGAGCTTGCTCAGCAGATCGCCGCCGGGCTCGTCGTCGTCGAGGTGGGCCAGAGCCGCGATCACCAGCTGCGAGGCGACCTCGCCTGCGGCGTGACCGCCCATACCGTCGGCGAGCGCCAGCAGTCGCGCACCGGCGTACACCGAGTCTTCATTGTTCGCGCGGACCAGCCCACGGTCGCTGCGTGCGGCGTATCGAAGCACCAGTGTCACGGGCGCAGCTCGATTACCGTTTTGCCGATTCGAACCGGCGTGCCCATCGGAACCCGTACCGCCGTAGTCACCTTCGCCCTGTCAAGGTATGTGCCGTTGGTCGATCCTAGGTCTTCGACGTACCATTCCGAACCCCGCGGCGACAGCCTGGCGTGCCGTGTCGAGGCGTAGTCGTCGGTGAGCACCAGCGTCGAGTCGTCGGCGCGGCCGATCAGCACCGGCTGGCTGCCCAGCGTGATGCGGGTGCCGGCCAGGGCGCCCTCGGTGACGACGAGCTGACGCGCGACGTTGCGACGGCCCCGGTTCGGCAGCAGCGAGCCCCGCAGCGCCAGTCCCCGTCGCACCATCACCGCACCGGTCGGTGCGTAGATATCGGTCCGCAGAATCCGGAGCACCGACCAGATGAACAGCCACAGCAGGAGCAGGAATCCGACGCGCGTCAGCTGCAGTACTAACCCCTGCATCTGACGTCCTCTCTGAGGTCCAATATCGCCGGCGGGGCGGCTCCAGCCCCCTCCCGTTTACGTCGCGCCGGCGACAGGATCTGCACAGCCACCTTCGGCAACGTCACGATACTTGGGCGGCGATCGACGTGCGGGTGAAGCGAACAGCTTCGCCCCAGGCGCAACCTGTTCGAGACCAGACCAGCGCTCAGTGAACCCGGACGATGATCTCGGAGTGACCCAGCCGGATCACGTCGCCATCGGCCAGCTGCCACTCCTGCACCGGCGCGTTGTTCACCGTCGTGCCGTTGGTCGAGTTCAGGTCGGACAGCAGAGCGACCTGGCCGTCCCAGCGGATCTCCAGGTGCCTGCGGGAAACCCCGGTGTCGGGCAGCCGGAACTGGGCGTCCTGGCCGCGGCCGATCACATTGGCGCCCTCGCGCAACTGGTAGGTCCGGCCGCTGCCGTCGTCGAGCTGAAGCGTGACGGCGGTGCCGGCGGCCGGGTACTCGCCCTGGCCGTAGCCGCCGCCGTATCCGGCGGGCTGACCGTAGTCGTACCCAGCACCCGCGGGCTCGCCATAGCCGGGTTCGGCGTATCCACCGGCCGGGGGCTCGCCGTAGCGACCGTAATCGGGCTGAGCGTATTCCTGACGGCCATATGCCTGTCCGCCATAGCCGCCCTGATCCGGGTAGCCGCCTTGCTCGGGGTAGCCACCCTGCTCGGGGTAGCCACCCTGCTCGGGGTAGCCACCCTGGTCCGGGTAAGCAGGCCGCGGTTCGGGCCGGCCGTAGTCTTCGTGACGGCCCGGTGCGGGCTGACGTCCGTAGTCGTAGTCACCGGCCGGCGCGCCGTAGCCCTGCTGGCCGCCCTGCGGCGGGCCGTACCCGCCGGGAGCGGGCCGGTGACCCGGATCTTGATAGCCGCCGCCGGCAGGCGGGCCATAGCCTGCGGGCGGTCGCTGCTCGTAGGACTGCGGGGGATAGCCCTGGTCGGGGTAGCCGCCCTGGTCCGGGTAGCCGCCCTCGGGATAACCCTGGCGCGGCGGATACGCGGGCTCGGCCGGCGGCGGGTAGCCACCTTGCTCTTGTGGGGGCTGCGCGGCGCGCGGATCTTGGCGCCCGTCCTCTGGGCGGCCGTACCGCTCGTCGTAATACTCGTCGGCTGGCCGCCCCGGTCCCTGGCCGCCGCGGTAGTTCGGGTTGTCGGTCATCGCTGGTACTCCTGATTCTGCGGTGGACGAGAGTTCTCGTGGTGGTGGGGCGGGTTCGCCTGTGGTCGAGTCGGGATTGACCGCGCCACGCGCGCGAAACTGTCCGGTGTGCAGGTTCGGTGATTGCTCAAATCTGACGACCACATCACCATACGTTTGCCACCCCTGGTCATGGATGTAACCCTCCAAGTGCTTGGCGAAAGTGGTCGATGTGAGGTCCGGGTCGGCGCTCACCTTCTGATAGTCAGGCACACTGAGGGTAATGACGTAGTCGTTCGGTGCCAAAATGCGGCCGCCGAGCACTTCGCGGGCACCGGTGTCGGCTTCCCGCCGAAGCATCGCCTCGACCTCTTGCGGCACAATCGATCCGCCAAATACGCGGGCGAATGCGTCGCCAACGGTGGATTCGAGTTTGCGCTCGATGCGGTCGACTAGACCCATATCACCGCCCCGCTTACTCGTCGTTGTCTGTCGGTCCTGCGCACGCGGCCGTGCGCCAGCGTGTCGCCTGGCCACACCTGCTCCTAGCATGGTATCGGCCCAGTGCAGCGGTGCGGGACCATCAGAATTCTGAGAATCGCATCGGGGCAGGTCAGCTGGCCGATCAAGATCGGCTCAGCGACCACCCCTGCGGGTTCTGTACGGTTGAAGACCGGGGCGCCGAGCGTGATAGGCTCCCCCGGTTGTTGGGGCGAGTGGCGGAATGGCAGACGCGCTGGCTTCAGGTGCCAGTGTCCTTCGGGACGTGGGGGTTCAAGTCCCCCTTCGCCCACATTGTGAGCGGTAAAGGGTCACGATCTCGGAAGAGGCCGTGGCCCTTGTGCTTT
>DATFCF010000027.1:0-6035 GCA_035253445.1 Mycobacterium sp. | reverse complement strand
CCGTTGGCGTAGATGAAATAGGTGTGGCCGGGCTCCGGATCTGTCAGGCCCAGCGATTGTGAGACGTCCCCTGGGTCGACGACCACCCGCCAAGCCAGCCTCGGCGGCGCACCAGAGTCCAGCGCGAAGACCACGAGGTCGGGATCGAATGTGGACAAGGCGATGAACGCCGCAAGGGCTGTGCGATCGGACTGCCCGGTCGTCGCGCTCAGGTACGCCGTCGCCGCCACCGCGACGGCCTCGGCCTCGTCGTCGATTCGCGCATCGGGCGTCAAATCGGTGCTGGCAATGCGCCCGTCGTGGTTGTTGAACAGACCCGTCACGGTGCCCTCGGAGTCGGTCACGAGGATCACCTCGCTACCCAGCACCGGTATCCCGGCGACGCTGTCGCGCACACGATAGATGGTTTCGGCGACGTCGCCAGGTATCGCGCTGCTTCCGCCGATGCGTTGGACGGTGATGTTGTCCGGGCTCGCGAAGCCCGCGGGCGCACCTAGCAACGAGGCCAGGCCGTTGAGCACCGCTGCCGCGTCCGCCTTGGTGGCGACGGTCTTGTCGGTGAACGTGCCGTCGAGGAATCCGACGGCCCCGTCGGGATTCAGGCTTACTGCCACGTCCGGTCGTGCCACCAGGTCGGCGAGGTCGACAGGATCGACGCCGATATGCGATGTGGTGCCAACCGTCTCCGCGGCAGGCGCGACGGTAACCGTGACCGTTGCCGAGGTCGGGCCGGCTCGGCCGATGAGTCCGAGAATCCCGTGGACGTGCGCCGGGTTGCCCACGGTGTCGTCGATGGAGATGGTGAAGGTATCGGTACCGCCTGCGGCCGCCAACGCCGAATCGGGTGTGTAGGTGAAGATCCCGAACTCATCCACCACAAGGGTGCCGCGCTCGGGTGCGCGAGACACCACGTAGGCGAGAGCGGAATCGTCGTAGTCGCTGACGTTGAGGCGCCCGGTGATGACGCCGTCGGGGCCTTGGCCGGACACGGTCGGCTGTGCGACGGGGCGCTGGTTGTTCAGGACGTACTGGGTTTGGCGCACCGCCAGCCACAGCGATTCCACCAGTGAGGGAACCGGGGCGGCTGGGACGGGCAGGCCGTTTGCCAACGGCCCCAAACCAATCCACGTCAGCACATCGGTGACGATGCTGGCGACAGTCACCGGCGCGGCCGCCTGTGGGCGTACGGCGATGGTTCTCGCCATCGGTTCGGCGGCCGTGACGGTTGCCGACGCCGTAGTCGGAGTGGCGACGGTGACAGTGGTCGTGGCGGCTGCAGGCGTCGTAGTTGCGGTGGCCGACCTCACCGACACCGTCTGCGCCGAGACGTCAGCTCCGCTGTTCTCGCGATCGATCTGCGTGCGCGCCTCGGAAAGCGACGAGTCGCCGTCCCGCTCGGCGCTGGGCGTAGTCGCGGTGAGTTCGTGGATCGCCTCGACTGGGTCGCCGGCGCCGGATCCGGTTGACGCATCTGCGCTTTCGGCACTGGACGTCGTCGCAGGTGCCTCTTCGGTACCGCTGTCGGCGCCCTCGTCGGTGTTCTGCTGGGCTGACACCGTCGACGTGGGACCCACCGAGGACTCTGACGGTGAGGACGTCGACGTCGATGCCGACGACGGCGGCGAGACGTCGGAAGACCCAGTGCTGGTCGTTGCGCCACCGCTGGCGTCGTTGTCGGTGGTGGCTGCCCCTGTCGTGCTGGTGGATTGCGTCGAATCCGTCGCATCCGGAGCGGCCGTAGCGACCGCCTGGCCGGCGGTGACCGCGGCGCCAAGCCCAACGGCTAATGCACCGACCCGCAGCCACTGTGCGCAAGTCCCGGCAGGATGGCGGCGATATTCACAGGCCAACGTCGTCCCCCTCGGCGCTACGCGGTGTGAACGGCAAAGCTACCAGGAGCAGACAGCAAAATATTGAAATTGGCGTTAATTTCTGCCGACGGTCTCGAATGACGTTCGAAACGCGCGTTCGAAGAAAGCTTGCTCCCCCGGCTGGACTCGAACCAGCAACCCTTCGGTTAACAGCCGAATGCTCTGCCAATTGAGCTACAGGGGACCGCTCTGCCGCGTCAGATTCTGCCGCGGACCGAGGGATGACTCTAGCGTATGTGCGGTTCCCGTCGCCAATGCGCCGCCACCCGGCACGCACTGGCGCAAGTGAGGCAGGATGGACGCATCGAACCGTCGTCTGGGAGGGGCCCTGTGATCCGGTATCTCGTCGTATTGGCAGTCGGCTACGTGTTGGGCACGAAAGCCGGCCGGCGTCGCTACGAACAGATCGCCGGGACATATAAAGCCGTAACCGGCAGTCCGGCAGCCAAGGCCGTGATCGACGCTGGGCGCCGCAAGATCGCCGACCGGGTTTCACCCGATCCGGCGATGGTCACGTTGACGCCCATCGACTCCAACACCTCGGTGCTGAAGCCGGAAGTGGCAGCTCGAAACGAGCGTTAGGGGCCGAAGCCCTCGCGGATGGTCGTGCCGGGCAACAGTGGCCCGGTGTAGAAGCCGCTGTTCGGGCTGTTGCCGCCGTAATACCCCGGGGCCCCGACATTGATGCCGTTGCCATTGGAGTAGGACAGGCACTTGCCGTCTTCCGCGTTCCCGAACCACGCCAAGCACGGCGGTCCCGCGGTGACCTGCGGAGCGGCGTCCGTGGCGATCGCGGCATAGAACGGGACCGCAACGGCGGCGGCCGCGAAGGCCCCGGCCACCAGTCGCCGAGTTCGGTTCGTCATCGATACCACCTGCTCGCTCTCCTCACGGGTCCCCGACAGCCCATTCACCATAGCCTGTCGTGGTGTTTCACGCAGTAAGGTCGTCGCCGCTGGCCTGCTCAAGCAGGCTGCGCCGATAGGCTTCCATCGCCACCAAGTCGCCGAACAAGGCGTGATACTCGTCGCCCTGCTCCACCGGCGACATGCGCTGCAGCTTCGACTTCACCTCGGCGATCTGCCGGCCGACCCACACTTCCTGCAGGCGGGCCAGCACACCGCCGATGTAGCGCAGCAGTTTCTCGTCGTCGTCGACGTTGATGGCTTCCACCCCGAGCTCGTTGATCAGGTTGGCGGCCGGCTCCGACCCCGCCTGTTCACGCACGGCCTCGATCCACTGCCCACCGGAAATCCCCGCCGCCGCCCCACCGGCTGCTGCGATGGACGCCCGGACCGCGGCGTAGCCGGAATGGGTGAAGCTCTCCACGGTCAGCGAGTCGAACACCGGCCCGGCCAGCGCCGGATACTGCAGCGCGGATTTGAGCGCCTCGCGCTGCGGCCACAACGTGGGATCGGCGGGATCGGGACGAGCCAGTGATTCCGGAACACGGACCGGCCGCGGCTTGGCCTGCTCCGGTGCGCGACGCCGGGTCCGGTCGGGCAGGCCGCGCTTCTGCGCCTCCTCGCGCACCCTGCTGATCACCTGGGTCTCATCGGCCCAGCCCACCCAGCCGGCCAGCCGGCGCGAATACTCGTCGCGCAGCATGGGGTCCTTGATCCGCGCGACCATCGGCACGCAGCGCCGCAGCGCCGCCACCCGGCCTTCGGCGCTGTCCAGGTCGTGATCGGCCAGCGCTGTGCGAATTGCGAACTCGAACAACGGCGTCCGCCGCGCAACCAGGTCGCGCAATGCGCCGTCGCCGGACTTCAGCCGCAGATCACACGGGTCCATGCCGTCGTCGGCCACCGCGACGTAGGACTGGCCCGCCAGATTCTGTTCGCCCTCGAAAGCCTTGACCGCCGCGGCTCGGCCGGCGGCATCTCCGTCGAACACGTAGATCAACTCGCCGCGAAAGAAGTTGTCGTCCATCATCAATCGGCGCAGCATCGCCAAATGTTCGTCACCGAATGCGGTGCCGCACGACGCCACGGCGGTGGTCACCCCCGCCAGGTGCATCGCCATCACATCGGTGTATCCCTCGACGACAACGGCCTGGTGCCCCTTGGCGATGTCGCGTTTGGCCAAGTCGAGCCCGAACAGCACCGAGGACTTCTTGTACAGGACCGTTTCGGGGGTGTTGACGTACTTGGCTTCCATCTGGTCGTCGTCGAAGATCCTGCGGGCCCCGAAACCGATGACTTCCCCACCGCTGGCCCTGATCGGCCATAGCAGCCGGCGATGGAAGCGGTCCATCGGCCCGCGGCGACCTTCCCGCGACAACCCGGCGGCCTCGAGCTCTTTGAACTCAAACCCCTTGCGCAGCAAGTGCTTTGTCAGCGCTTCCCAGCCCGACGGGGCGAACCCGCAGCCGTAGCGCGCTGCCGCGTCGGCGTCGAAGTTCCGGTCCAGCAGATACTGACGCGCGGGCGCGGCCTCCTCGGACTGCAACGCGGCCGCGTAGAACTCCTGGGCGGCCGCGTTGGCGGCCAGCAGCCGGCTGCGGCTGCCGCGGTCGCGCTGCACGTTCGTGGCGGCGGCACCTGAGTAGGTGATGGTGTAGCCGACCCGGTCGGCCAGCAGCTCGACAGCTTCGACGAAACTGACGTGCTCGATCTTCTGGAGGAACGCGTAGACGTCGCCGCCCTCGCCGCAGCCGAAGCAATGGAAATGGCCGTGATTGGGCCGCACGTGAAACGACGGCGACTTCTCGTCGTGGAACGGACACAGCCCCTTCATCGAATCCGCCCCAGCGCGCCTCAGCTGTACGTAGTCGCCGACGACGTCCTCGATGCGGATTTTCTCGCGAATGGCCGCGATATCGCGATCAGGGATCCTTCCCCGACCCCGAGTCGCATCGCTCCTGCCCGCCGTCCCCGCCACCGGGCCAGTCTAGAGCGCCCCGCGCGGGGTGCGATCACGCTTCAGCGGGTTCCAAGCGCTCCAATCGCCCCTCTGTGTATGACGCGATCTGATCGATGACGACCCGTAGCCGGGCGCCGTCGTCGGCGGCGTTGTTGAAGGCCGGGACGAAGATCGGGTCGAGGCTCGCGGGGGCGCCGGCCAGCAGCCACTGGGCGACCCGGTGAATGCGTTCGCGCTGTTGCGCCTGCAGTTCCAGATGGCGCGGGTCGGACATGATGAACTGCAGCGCCAGGATCTTCAGCACGGCGACCTCGGCGCGCACCAGCGCCGGCACCTTCAGGTCCGACCTGTATCGCACCAGTGGTCCCGGGCCGGCGACCTCCCGGGTCGCGGCGATCGCGGCCGACGCGAACCGTCCGACCAACTCGCTGGTCAACCGCTTCAGCGCGACGGATGCGGCCAGCGTGCCGTCGTACTTGCCGACGGCGGCGACCACCGGCAGGTTCGACAGCCGCCCGGCCGCGGCCACCAGGTCGTCGGCGCGCAAACCGGCGCCCATGCCGCTGGACTCGCCGAGCCGGCCCAACACCGCCGCGGCGTCGTCGTCCGCCAGCACCCGCATATCGATTCGCCCGGACACCACGCCGTCCTCGACGTCGTGAACCGAGTACGCGACGTCGTCGGCCCAGTCCATCACCTGGGCCTCCAGGCATGGTGTGTTCTCCGCGGCGCCGGACCGCACCCAATCGGCCGCGGCGACGTCGTCCTCGTAGAACCCGAACTTGCGCTTGGCCGGCCCGCGCCGCCACGGGTACTTGGTGACGGCATCCAGCGCGGCCCGCGTCAGGTTCAGGCCTGCGCTGCGCTCTTGCGCGTCAAGAACTTTCGGCTCCAGCCGGGTCAGGATGCGGAAGTTCTGCGCGTTGCCTTCGAAGCCGCCGTGCTCAGCGGCCACCTCGTCGAGCGCGCGTTCACCGTTATGGCCGTAGGGCGGATGGCCGATGTCATGGGCCAGCCCGGCCAGGTCGACAAGATCCGGGTCACACCCCAGCCCGATCGCCATGCCGCGGCCGATCTGGGCCACCTCCAACGAATGGGTCAGCCGGGTGCGCGGCGTCTCGCTCTGGCGCGGCCCCACCACCTGCGTCTTGTCGGCCAGCCGGCGCAGCGCCGCACTGTGAAGCACCCGCGCCCGGTCGCGGGCGAAATCCGTGCGATGCTCCGTGTCGGTACCCGGTATCGCGGCGCCCTTGGGCGGTTCGACCGCCAGACGCTGCCGGTCGAACTCGTCGTACGGAT
>DATFCF010000026.1:0-6355 GCA_035253445.1 Mycobacterium sp. | reverse complement strand
ACACGATCCGGCTATGTCGCAACCGTTTCTCGGCCCCGACGCCATGCGCGCGGGCATCCTCACGGAAGGCCAATTGCGCTGGAACTACCTGCGCGCCCACCCTCGCGTGTACGTCGCGAAAGACGCCACGGCGACCCTTGACATGCACATCCTCGCGGCATGGTTGTGGACCGGCCGCAAGGGTGTGATCGCGGGACGGGCGGCCGCGGCGCTGCACGGGGCGAAATGGATCGACGCGTCGACGCCGATCGAAGTGATCGCGGAACACACGCGCCCCCGCCCTGGCGTGATCGTTCACGAGGAGCGCATCGCGGCTGACGAGATCGCCTACGTCGGCGAGTTGGCCGTCACGACACCGGCGCGCACCGCCGTGGACATCGGCCGGCACCTACCCCGAGACGTCGCTGTGCCGCACCTTGACTCACTCGCGGCGGCCACGGGCGTCACCGCCGCCGACACGATCGCGTTGATCGGCAGGTATCGCGGCGCGAGGGGCGTCCGACGGGCACAGCACGCTCTCGCCTTGATGGACAGTGGCGCCGAGTCGCCGGAGGAAAGCCGTCTGCGCCTCATGCTCATCGACGCCGGCCTACCCGCTCCACGAACACAGATAAGGGTCAGCGACGGGTACAGCGAAGCGTTCATCGACATGGGTTACGACGAGCCCAAGGTCGGCCTCGACTACGACGGGATTCATCACAGCAGGGATCGCCGCACGTATGTGCACGACATCGGGCGGGCGGAGTTGATCGACGGCCAGGGGTGGATCGACCTTCACGTCGTCAAGGAACACTCAAGGCTGTACACGCTTCACCGCGTCCGCCGGGCGTTTGCACAGCGTGGTTGGACACCACCGTCGTCGAAATCTGCGCGAGCGTCGTGATTTCGCCGTTTTGACGACGCTGGTGCAGAACTCGGCGCGTGACCTAGTTGAGGCGTTCGCCGGTTTCCGGATGGAACAGGTGAACCACCCCTTCGGGATGCCTGCGCAACCGCACCGAGTCGGCCAACTTCGGCGCCGTGCGCGGGTTGCACCGCGCCACAAGTTCTACACCCGAGCCTGCATGGGTATACACGTACGCCTCGCTGCCGAGGTCCTCGACCAGGTCGACGACGACCTCCACACCGCCAGAATCGGTGAGTTCGAGTTGCTCGGGCCGGATTCCGAAGGTGACCTCCGACAGGCCGGCGTCGCTCAACTTGGTCATCAGGTCGCGTTCGAATTCCAGCGTCGAGTCACCGATCTTGACACCGCCTGCGACGACAGGCAGTTTCACCAGGTTCATGGCGGGCGATCCGATGAACCCCGCGACGAACGCGTTGGCCGGCCTGTCGTACAACTCGTTGGGCGAGGCGAACTGCTGCAGCTTCCCGAAGCGCAACACGGCCACCCGGTCACCCATCGTCATGGCCTCGACCTGGTCGTGGGTGACGTAGACGGTGGTGGTGCCGAGCCGCCGTTGCAGAGCGGCGATCTGGGTGCGGGTCTGCACGCGCAGCTTCGCATCCAGGTTCGACAGCGGCTCATCCATGCAGAACACTTGCGGCTCACGCACAATGGCGCGGCCCATCGCCACCCGTTGACGCTGACCGCCGGACAGCTTGGCGGGTTTGCGGTCCAGGAATTCGGTGAGGTCCAGGATCTTCGCCGCCTCCTCGACCTTGCGGCGCCGCTCGTCGGAGGACACCCCGCGCAACTTCAACGCGAAACCCATGTTCTCGGAGACCGTCTTGTTCGGGTACAGCGCGTAATTCTGGAAGACCATCGCGATGTCGCGGTCCTTGGACGGCACACCGGTCATGTCCTTGCCACCGATCTCGATGGCGCCTTCGTCGATGTCCTCGAGTCCGGCCAGCATGCGCAGCGCTGTGCTCTTGCCCGACCCGGACGGCCCGACCAGGACGACGAATTCGCCGTCTTCGATATCGAGGTTGAGCGCGTCAACCGCGAGCTTGTCCGAACCCTCGTAGATGCACGAGGCGTTCTTGTACGTGATTGCTGCCATGGGTCTTCTCCGTGTTCTTTTCTGTGGTCCTACCAGTTCGTCTACTTGATCGCGCCGAACGAAAGCCCGCGCACCAGCTTGTTTTGGGCGAACCACCCGCACAGGATCACGGGCAATGCGGCCATGGTTGCGGCCGCCGACAACACGGCCCAGTACTGACCCTCGCCGGCGATGAATCCGACGAGGTACACCGGCATGGTCTGAGCGTTCACCGCGGTGAGGTTCACCGCGAAGAAGAACTCGTTCCACGCGAAGATCACGCAGATCAACGCGGTGGCCGCGATTCCGGGCGATACCAACGGCAGGATCACCTCGCGCACCGACCGCCACAGGCTCGCGCCGTCGAGGCTGGCCGCCTCCAATAGTTCGCCGGGCACCTCGAGGAAGAACGATCGCATCATCCACACCGCGATCGGCAGGTTCATCGACGTGTAGAGGATGACCAATGCCCAGATGTTGTCCAGCAGACCGATGTTGGACACGATCACGTACAGCGGCAGGATCGCCGCCACGATGGGCAGCATCTTGGTGCTCATGAAGAAGAACAGGGCGTCCTGCGTCTTGCGAACCGGCCGCAGCGACAGCGCGAAGGCGGCGGGTGTGCCAAGCAGCAGCACCAGCAGCGTCGAAACACCGGTGGCCCAGACCGAATTCAGCATCGCAGGACCGATGCCCTGATCGAAGACCTTCCCGTATTGATCCAACGTCGGGGTGAAGAACAGGGTCGGGGGACTGGTCGCCGCGTCACCCTCTTGCTTGAAGGACGTCAGTACCATCCAGAACACCGGAAAGAAGAACCCGAGCCCGACGAGCCACGCCACCACTCCCCACGGACTGAACGTGCGACTCTTCTTCTTCGATGCCCCGGCCGGAGCCGTTGCGGCCGAACGCTTCTCTACTGTGGTAGTCATGATTTGCCTCTTTTCGCGCGAGCGCTCATCGTCAAGCCGCCTCTTCCTTGCCGGAGAATGATTTGAAGATCAACCGAAGCGCGAAGCTGGCGATGATCATCGTGAAGATCACCACCACCACGGCATAGGCCGCGGCCTGGCCCATGTCGAAGCCGAGGAACGCGCGCTGATAGATGTAGAACGGCAGGTTCGCACTGGCGATACCCGGGCCACCCTGGGTCATCATGTAGATGGCGTCGAACGTGTTGACCAAGTAGATCGCGCCCAGCACAACCCCGAGTTCGATGAAGCGCCGAAGGTGGGGCAGCGTCAACTCGCGGAAGAGTTGAACCGCGCCCGCACCATCGACTCGGCCGGCCTCCAGGATGTCGCGTGGCATCGACTGGAGGCCGGCGAGGATCAACAGCATCATGAACGGTGTCCACTGCCAGATCAGTGCGACCATCACCATGGTCAGCGGGTATTGACCGATCCAGTCCACCTTGCCGATCCCAACCAGCGACAGCACCCAGTTGAGAATGCCGTTCGTGGGATCAAGGATCGTGGTCTTCCAGATCAGCGCCGCCGCAACGGGTGTCACGAGGAACGGGGTGATCAGTAGCGTTCGTACGACGCCGCGTCCGAGGAATGCACGGTCCAGCAACAACGCCAGCAGCAGGCCGAGTAACGCCGATACCAACACCACGACGACGATCAGGACGACGGTGTTGAGCGCCACCGTCCAGAACTGGCTGTCCTTGACGACCGCGATGTAGTTGCTCAGCCCCACGAACTGGCGTGACCCCGGACGAACCAGGTTCCACGACAGCGTCGAGTAGTACAGCGTGAACAGGAACGGAATCTGGGTGACCACGATCATGAAGATCAGCGCCGGAAGCAACGGCCCACGCCTGCGCCAACCTTCGGCGCGGCTCACCCCCATCCCCTGGGCCTCCCGGATCTTGCGAACCCGTTCGGCGACTGCAAGCCGGCTGGCGTCAGCTTCGGTATCAGCGGTAACAGTCATCACTTCTCCTGATATGTCCGGCCGACGACCTCGGCGTATTCCTGTGCTTGGGCGAGCGCGTCATCCACGGATTTCTGTCCGGCGATCGCCGCGCTGATCTGTTGGCTCACCCGCGTCCCGAGGTCCTGGAACTCCGGGATGCCGACGAACTGGATGCCGGTGTACGGAACCGGTTGCACCGTCGGCTTGTTCGGGGTGGCATTCTCGATCGACTTCAGGGTCAGCGGTCCGTAGGACGTCGAGATCGCCTCGTACTCCGGCAGTTCCGTATAGGTCGATGTCCGACTGCCCGGTGGTACGCGTGCCCAGCCCAGCTTCTCGCCGACCAGCTTCATGTAGTCCTTGCTGGTCATCCACGAAATGAACTTCCATGCACCGTCAGGATTCTCGGCGCTCTTCGGGATTCCCAGCGACCAGGTGTAGAGCCAGCCCGAGTTGGGCTTCTCGACAATCGGAGCGGGCAGATAGCCGATCTTGCCGACCAGGTCAGGGTACGTCTTGGGATCCTCGAGCACCGAGACCGCCGAGGTTGCGTCGTACCACATGGCCGTCTGCCCCTGACCGAACAGGTTGGCGCACTCCTGGAATCCCGTTGACGATGCTCCGAGCTCACCTGCTTTGTCGATCAGGTCGACGTAGAAGTTGACGGCCTTGCTCACCTCGGGGCTGTTGAGCTGCGCGTTCCAGTTTTCGTCGAACCAACGTCCACCGAAGGTGTTGATAACCGTGTCCAGCGGGGCCAGTACCTCGCCCCAACCCGGCTTGCCGCGCAAGCAGATACCCGCCCGGTCAGCGGTCTTCAGCTGCTCCGCCCACTGTGCGACCTCTTCCCACTGGGGCTGGTAATTCGGATCCTGGTTGACCTTGATCCCGGCTTGCTCGAAAAGGTCCTTGCGGTACATCAGGAACGACGACTCGCCGTAGAACGGGACGGAGTACATGTTGCCCTCGTAGGACAGCGAATCGCGCAGCGACGGAATGAAGTCGTTCTCGTCGTAGCCAGGCGTGTTCTTCGCGTACTCCGAAAGGTTCAGGAGCCAACCGTCTCTGGCCCACTGTGGGGTTTCGAAGTTGCTGATCATCACGACGTCGAATTCACTACCACCCATCGCGGTCGACATCGTGATCTTGGCGCGCGCCTGGTTCTCCGACAGCGTGATGAATTTCAGCTTCGTGCCGGGATTGGCGGCCTCGAACTCGCTCGACAACTCTTGAGCGTCCGTCATCTGCGAGTTGGAGACAAGGGCGATCGTCACCTCGTTGTCCGAAGCTCCCAGGCTGCCTGCGCCCGCACATCCGGCTGTGAATGTCAGGCCCGCAGCGGCCACGCACACCGCCAGTCGGCGTAGAGCTCTGCGTTGCGCTTTCACCTTGTACCTCACTTTTCTTGAGTCAATAGCCAACGGGCACAGTCAATGTCACACACCAGCAGCCTCGCCAACTTGCCGCGAAGTGCGCCAAGGGTGGCGCGGTGCTTGGCCGCGCCGCTGGAAATCAGGATGGTTTTCGAACAGGTCCGGATGTCTTCCAGCGGTACCGATACCGCGCGCTGCTGCAGTTCGGTGTCGACCGGAGTGCCGTCGCCGTCGAAGAACCGGCCGCCGATCTCACCAACGGCACCAAGCGTGATGAGCTCGTCCAGCATCCGGGTGTCCAAAAAGCTGCCTTCGAACAGCGTCGTCGAGGTCGACACTGCGCCGACGCCGAACAGCATGACGTCCGCGCGTCTACCGGCCTCCAGCGTGCGGGATATCAACGAGTCGCTGCGCATGGAGGCGACGGTCGACGGATCGGCGTACAGCGGTGCCGGCAATCGGATGGTGTTGGCCCGCAACATATCTGCGCAGCGTCCGAGGATGAACTCCGTGCCGGTCTGGTAGGCGGCTGACGACATGGCGCCGTCGAGCTGCACCACGGTCTGGCAGCTCGCGACGCCAGGCGCCAGGGCGGTGGCGACGGCGACTTGCTCAGGGCCCCAGGTGAATCCGAGGACGTCGTCGGGTGACAATCGCCGCATCAACAGGGCGGCCGCGGCACGGCCGACGCTGGCGAACGCGGCGGGGCGTCCCGGGGCGCCAATGTCGACGCCGTGCCCGGCCACTACCGCCTCGGTCAGGCCGAAGCGGTGCTCGAGCTCGCGTTCCTCGTCGGCGTGCAGATCGTCGCGCAGATCCTGCGGGACCACCACCTCGATGCGCACCAGCCCTTTGGCCTTGGCCCGTGCGACCAGCCGACCAGCCGTCGGCCGGGAGACGCCGAGCCGGGATGCGATCTCGGCCTGGGTGAGCCCGTCGAGGTAGTAGAGCGTCGCCGCCCGCAACGCTAGCCGGAGGTCCTCGGGGGTCGCGGCACGGTCACGCGTCACCGGCATGGCCTGGGCGGCGATCGCTCCCGAAGCCTCGCCGTTCGACGTCGGTGTCGGTGTCGCCACG
>DATFCF010000025.1:0-3283 GCA_035253445.1 Mycobacterium sp. | reverse complement strand
CTGCCTGCTCGAGCTCACCTGGAACGGTGCCTCGCCACTGATCCTCGCCGATGGCTCCACCCGCAGCTTCCTCGCCGACGGTGACGAGGTGTCGATCAGTGCGACCGCGCCCGGTCCTGAGGGCACCACCATCGGGCTGGGAGAGGTCTGCGGATGGATCGGTCCGGATCCGATCAACACCGAGATCTCGTAACCGGCATCAGACCACTCGACCGCCACGACGCCAGACCGCCCAGGTCAGCGGGATACCGGGACGGTAGGCAAGGTGCGCCACCGACGGCGCGAGTGGCCGCTCGACCCTTAAGGAGCTGTGGGATGGCGCGCGCGTCGAGGAGCGGCAGCCTCGGGGCTGATGGGCTCGAGGTGGTGGGCCGAGCCGATAGGATGGCGCTCCTCATCGAGGACGAAGATCGTGTGCGTTGAGCGCACCTCGGGCATGCCCTGCAGCCGGTAAAGCACGACGTCACGCAGCGCCGCTATGTCGGGCATGCGAACCAGCAGGACAAAGTCGAACTCGCCGCTTGTCATCGCGACGTATTCGACCCCCGGCAACCGGCTGACCTTGTCCCGCGTTGTGGGCCACGAGCCTTGCTCGACGTTAATCAAGATCATCGCTACGACGTCGAGCCCAATCGCGTGCGGATCGACGTCCGCGCGGAAGCCACGGATGACACCGTCGGCCACCAGCCGGTCGTAACGAGCGTAGGCGGTCGCCCGGGAGACACCGGCTCTGGCCGCCAACTCGTTCACTGACATGCGGCCGTCGTCGACCAGGATGCCAAGCATCCGACGACTGACGTCGTCGAGCGGACGAGGTAAGACGGACATCGGCTCAAGAGCTTACCTTTCGGACCTTTGTTTGGCATTGAGCCTCACACGTTGAACGATCGTGTCACCAGGCGCAGGCTCTCCCTATGGCCGCGCCGATCGCACCGTCCAGGTTTGAGTTACCCCGGGATCACCCTGGCTTCAGCGACCCGGCATACCGTGCGCGGCGAGCCCGGATCGCCGAGGTCGGCGCCGCGTACCGCCGCGGCGACCCGATCCCGGACGTCACCTATACCGCCGAGGAGGACGAGGTCTGGCGGATCGTGTCGACCGAGCTCGCCGGCAAGCACCGGAAGTACGCGTGCGCCGAGTACCTCGTCGGCGCAGACCGGCTTGTGCTTCCGACCACGCGCGTGCCGCAGCTACGTGAGGTCGACGAGCGGGTGCACGGCCTGACTGGCTTCCACATCAACCCGGTGCCCGGTCTCGTGCCGACCCGGACCTTCTACGGTTCCCTCGCGGAGCGCAGGTTCCTGTCCACTCAGTACATCCGCCATCATTCGGTGCCCTTTTACACACCGGAGCCGGACATCATCCACGAGATCATCGGGCACGCCAAGATGCTGGCCAGCCCGGTGTTCGCCGATCTTTATGAGGTGGCCGGGCGGGCGTCGCTACGAGCCACGACTGGCCGCTCGCTCGATGTCTTCAGCCGGATCTTCTGGTTTACACTCGAGTTCGGCGTAGTCCACGATAACGGCGCGGTGAAAGCCTATGGTGCCGGCCTGCTGTCATCCTACGGTGAGATCGAGAAATTTCGCGATGCGGAAATCCGGCCGTGGGACCTTCACGGCATGGCGACTCAGGAATACGACATCACGCACTACCAGCCAGTACTGTTCGCGGCAGCATCGTTCGAGCAAATGTTGTCTGACATCTCCGCGTTTTTCTCGTCCTATGACGATGAGGCGTGCAACCGGCTGCTCTCCTAGCGGTGAGACACCCGCAAGATCGACCCAGCCACCTCGTTCAGGGGGAACAGGGGCGAGCGAGACGCGCGTGTGACTCTATGCGGCAACGTGCATTCATCTTGACGCTCCGTGGCTCGTGCGCCTAGCGTCAAGTCACGTGCTTGCATAAAGGGGAGGGTGACATGGAGCTGGCGCGCATTGCCGGTGAGGATTGCTTGCGTGACGACTGCCCAACCATCTTCACGACGGACAGAGACACGATTGCCGTGCAGGGTTACATCGTGCATAAAGAGACGCCGGCAGGTGAGGCGATCGTCGAGATCCCTATAGCTGTGTTCCAGGAGGCGGCTCGTGCGCTTGGACGGTGACGACTGGCGTACGTTCTTCGATTCGTATCGACGAGTAGCGTTTCGTCTTGAAACGCTTCCCTCCTACAGCATGGGCAGCGAACAGGCCGAATATGAGAATTTTCTGGCGACGGGAAAGCTGGACATCCCAGATGACGATCCCTGGCTAGTGCGTGTTCGTCATTTTCGACGAACTGGCCGATGGATTGGACGGGTGCATGTCATCAGCCGACCACTGACGGACTACTTGAGGTATGAATTCGCGGGCTATCGCCGCACCGTGGAGGCCGGTGAGGACGTGCGCATCCTTGATCTCACCGATCGACCCAACCCAGGTCTGCCCGCGCAAGACTTCTGGCTCTTCGATGACACGGCCGTCGTGCGCATGGACTACGACCCAGACGGCACCCAGCTGGGCCGAGAACTACTCGAAGACGTTGACCCTGCCCCTTACGTAGCATGGAAGCGGTTGGCTCTGGAACATGCCGAGCCGTTCACCGAGAATTGGGTGAAGCGAGGAGGGTGACACTCGACCCCACACGTGCTGGGCGAGATGGCCAGGACCTGGCGACCGCACTGCATGACTTGCGCAGGGCCTCGGGCCTGTTCGGTGATCGGCTTGCCCGACGCTGTGGCATGAGCCAAAGCAAAGTGAGCCGCATCGAGATCGAGACCGGCCGTTTGCTGCCGAGCGTCGTTGACGTAGCACAGGTCCTGACCGCGCTCGAGGTAGACGATGTGACACGGAACGAGCTGCTGGCGCTCGCTCGCGTCGCTAATGCTGAGTATCAGGACGTGCGGGCTTCCGTACGTCGAGGGCTCCACCACCGGCAGCGTGAGCTGGCCGCGCTCGAAGCAAACGCCACACTGATGCGACACTTCCTGCCGGCCCTCATCACGGGATTACTTCAGATACCCGAGTACATGCGGGCGGCCATGAGTACCCCTGTGCAACCGGCCGCAGGTGACGTTGGCAAGGCGATAGCGCTGAAGCTGGAAAGACAAGCGGTACTGCACGATAAAGCCAAAACTTTTGAGTTCTTACTGACGGAGTCGGCAATACGATGGCAACTCTGCAAGCCGTCGATCATGGCAGTACAAATTGACCGGCTCGTGTCGCTGTCCCAGCAGTCAAATATCCGCATTGGCGTACTGCCGCTTTCGACACAGGTGCGCAATGGTGCTTTCCACACCTTT
>DATFCF010000024.1:0-5982 GCA_035253445.1 Mycobacterium sp. | reverse complement strand
CCCGGCGAACGAGATCCAGTACACCTCGTCGTAGTAGCAGCCGCAGCCCGGGTTGATCTGCTGCGCGGTGCCCGTCTTGCCGGAGATCTGATATCCCTCGACCGCGGCCTGGGACCCTGTGCCCTGCTGATCGCCCGTCGGATCCCGTTGCACCGTCGCTCGCAGCATCTGCCGCACGGTCTGCGCGGTCTGCGACGACACCACCTGCACGCCTTCGGGCCGAGGCTCGTCGGTGCGGGTGCCGTCGGGGGCAATGGTGGTCTTGACGATGCGTGGCGGGATGCGAACACCGTCGTTGGCGATGGTCTGGTACATACCGGTCATCTGCAGCAGCGTCATCGAAAGGCCTTGGCCGATGGGCAGGTTGGAGAACGTGCTGCCCGACCACTGGTCGATGGGAGGGACCAGTCCTGCGCTCTCCCCCGGCAGTCCGACGCCGGTGCGCTGGCCAAGGCCGAACTTGCGCACCATGTCGGCGAATCGCTCAGGGCCGAGGCGCTGCGCGAGCATGAGTGTGCCGACGTTCGAGGACTTTCCGAAAACGCCGGTGGTGGTGTACGGCATAGTGCCGTGTTCCCACGCATCGCTGACGGTCACCCCGCCCATGTCGATCGAACCGGGAACGTGCAAAACCTCATCGGGATTGGACAGGCCGTACTCGATGACCGACGCGGCGGTGATGATCTTGTTGACCGAACCGGGCTCGAACGGCGACGACACCGCGGGATTACCGAGTTCGCGATCGGACTGGCGGCTGATGTCCTGTGCGGGGTCGAAGGTGTTGTCGTTGGCCATCGCAAGGACTTCACCGGTTTTCGCGTCGAGCACGACGGCGGACACGTTCTTTGCGCCGGACAGGTTCTTGGCCTGCTGGACCTGCTGCTGGACATAGAACTGGATGTCGTCGTCGATGGTCAGCACCACGGTGGAACCGTTGACGGCGTCGTGCCGATTGCGATAGCTGCCGGGAATCACCACGCCGTCGGAGCCGCGGTCATAGGTGATCGAGCCGTCGGTTCCGGCCAGCACAGCGTCGAGCGAATCCTCAAGTCCCAGAAGGCCGTGACCGTCCCAGTCGATGCCGCCGACGACGTTGGCGGCCAGCGATCCGCCGGGATACTGCCGCAGATCCTGGCGCTCCGATCCGACTTCACCGAACTTGGTGGTGATGGCGTCGGCGATGGCCGGGTCGACGGCGCGGGCCAGGTAGACGAACGACTCATTGCTGGTGAGTTTCTTCAGCACGGCGTTGGCGTCGGGTTTGTTGTTCAGTCGCAGGGCGACCTCGGCGGCGATCTCGCGCAGCCGCCGGTCCGGGTCGGGCGCCTCAGGGGATTTCGCCCTTGCGTCGCTCAGCTGCTTGCGCACCTTGACGGGCTGGAACGTCAGCGCGCGGGCCTCGATGGTGAAGGCCAGCTTGTCGCTGTTGCGGTCGACGATGGCGCCGCGCACCGCCTTCTCGACGTCGGTGACCTTGAGCTGGCTCGCCGCCTCGGCACGCAACCCCGCTGCGCGCGGCACCTGCAGGCTGAACAGCTGAGCGGCGGCCACCATCAACAACACGAAGACGACGGCGTTGCCTGTGCGATGCCGGAATACGAACGACGCACTGCGCAAACCGTTTTCGGTTGTCGCCACGCGGGTTCGGCGAGCGCGCGCTGACCGCTCCTGCGGTTGTGGTTGCTTGCCGGCCTTCGGGCGCGCCTTCGGCTTGGCGTCGCGACGGCTCCGGGATTCGCCGCGGCTCATGCGGGCGGTGCGATCGGCTGCTCGACAAGCGGTGCGACGGGCACCAGAGGTACAGCTGCCGGCTCGGCGGGGCCGAGCGCAGGCGTCTGTGCTCCGACGGCGTGCGGAACCTCGCCGATCGGCGGCGCCCCCAGCGGCACGGCCGGCGCGACGGGCGCCGAGAGTTCGGCACCTGGAACCGGCGGCGTCGTCGTCCTCGGCGGAACTCGGACGGTGACCTCACGCGGTTCAACGACCCGGGGCGCCGGAGGCGCGGGCGGCGCAGGCGGACCTTCCTCGGGCAGCGGGGTGTTCAGCGGCGGCGGCGGAACACCCTCGGCCGGTTTGGGTGTGCCGATCACGACCCAGTTGCCCGCGGGATCCTGAACCAGGTGCGCGGTGTCGCGGGACGGGATCATGCCGAGGTCGCGCGCGGCCTCGGCCAGCGCGGGCGCGGCCTGTGCCTCGAGCACATCGCGTTCCAGCGCTTCCTTCTGCTGCAGCAGCGCCTGATTCGTCTCACGGGCGCTACCCAGCTGATAGGAGCGTTCGGCAGCATCGGTCGACAGCCACAAGGTGACGCCGAGCCCCATACCCAGCGACCCAATGACCAGGACCACGAACGGCACCCTCGCGACGAGGGTGCGGGGGTTCAGATCGATGGACGCCAGTCTGACGATGATCCGCTCGCGAAGCGGCGGGCGGACGACCTTGGGCGCCTTGGCCTTTCGCGCCTTGGCCCTGGCCTTCGCCTGACTGGCGTTCTTGGGCCTGGCCGGCCCTTCGACCGGTCGCGGTATCGGATTGGTCTGCGGCGCCGAACGCTGCGGACGTTGTTCGCGCGTGGGCTTGCGCCTGCGCGCCGGCGTGTCGACGCTTCTGCTGCGCCGGCGCTCGTCCCCACCGCGCACCGGTGCGGGTCGCTTGGCCTTCATGGTCATCCCCCAACCTTTTCCAGTGCCCGTAGTCGCACAGACGCGCTACGTGGATTGAGCTCGATCTCCTGGGCGCCCGCGCGTTCGGCGCCGCGGGTCAAGGTGACGAATTCCGGTCCATGCCCGGCCAATTCGACCGGAAGGCCCGGTGGAGTGCGGGAGGCCGTCACCGCGGCGAACTGGTTCTTGACGATGCGGTCTTCCAGGGACTGGTAGGCCATCACCACAATTCGGCCGCCCGGCACCAGCGCACCCAGTGCGGCAGGCAGAGCGTCCCGCAGCGAGTCCAACTCGCCGTTGACGGCGATTCGCAGCGCCTGGAAGGTGCGCTTGGCAGGGTGCCCGCCGGTGCGGCGCGCCGGTGCTGGGATGGCCTCATAGAGCAGCTCCACCAGCTCACCGGTGGTGGCGAAGGGTCGGCGGGCGCGGCGGCGGACGATCTGGGCGGCGATGCGGCTCGCGAACCGCTCCTCACCGAACTCACGCAGCACGCGCGCAAGCGCCCGCTCGTCGTAGGTGTTGATGACGTCGGCGGCGGTCAGCGCGGCATCGGGATCCATCCGCATGTCCAGCGGTGCGTCGGCCGCGTAGGAAAAGCCGCGTTCGGTGCGATCCAATTGCATCGACGACACACCGAGGTCGAACAAGATGCCGTCCACTTTGTCTGGCCAGGAGCCGGTTTCGGCCAGCACGCCCCCGATGCCGTCGTAGCGAGTGCGCACCAGCAGGACGCGGTCGCCGAACTCCGAGAGCCGCTCGCCGGCGATCCACAACGCGTCGGGATCGCGATCCAGTCCGATCAACCGCAGCCCGACAAACTCGGTGAGGAAGCGTTCGGCATGGCCACCGGCGCCGAGCGTGGCGTCCACGAGGACGGCGCCGGTGCCGTCGGGGTGCTGACGCGTCAGCACCGGCCTCAGTAACTCGACACAGCGGTCGAGCAGAACCGGTATATGCGGACGATCTGGGGCCATCGCAACGCCTCCGTCCAGCACCCCTGCACCGAGGTCCCTGCCCGAGAGTCCAGACCTGGCGTTGGGGAAGTACGCCAGGGCCGGTTCGGGCAGAGGCCACGATGCACGGGCAACGTGCCGACCAGCGGCCGGATCAACCTCCGCGTCAGATGATGTCGTGTAGAGCTTCATCGGTGGCCGCGGAGAAGTTCTCTTCGTGGGTCTGCTGATAGGACTGCCATGCTTGAGCGTCCCAGATCTCCAGGTAGTCAACCGATCCGATCACCACGCACTCCTTGGACAGGTTGGCGTAGCGGCGGTGATCGGCCGACAGCGTGATCCGGCCCTGCCCGTCGGGATGTTGTTCGTCGGTGGCGGCGGCCAGATTTCGCAGGAATGCGCGCGCCTCCGGATTGCTTCGCGACGCCTGCGACGCCCGTCGAGCCAACTTCTCGAATTCGGCCCGCGGATACACAGCGAGGCTGTGGTCTTGACTCTTGGTCACCATCAACCCTCCTGCCAGTGCATCGCGGAATTTGGCGGGCAGCGTGAGCCGCCCCTTGTCGTCGAGCTTCGGCGTGTAGGTGCCCAGAAACATCCGGCCACCTCCGCTTCACTCCGGAGCCCCGGTCGCTCCGTTGCCGCCACTTTACCCCACAATCCCCCACAACGCGCCATTTGATAGCAAAAGTTCGACACAAGTCCCCACCGCACCCCCCGGGACTGGGATTTTCGCGCCCACGTTCGGGGCTGTTCACCGGCCATGTCACCTAAAACAGCAGGTAACCCGCCTCGGGCAGGGTGGTGGGGAGATGTGGGGAGGCACGCAACACGCCGCGCACAAAAAAAGGGGTAGCCCCTATCGGGCTACCCCATTGGGTCGAGTGGACTTATTCGTCGAAGCGGCGGCGGAACCGGTCCTCCATGCGACTGGTGAACGAGCCGCCTGCGCCCTTCGCACGCTTCTGCCTGGGTGCACCCGGCTCGGCACCCGAGCGATCACGGCCGCCGCTGACCCGAGGGCCGGTGATGGCAAAGACCACACCGGCGAACATGACGATAAAGCCGACGACGGACAGGATCGGGAAGCCGCTGATCTGCGTCGCCGGGAACGCAACGCCGGAAATGAGCATGGCAAGACCGATTACAAAGAGCGCAGCGCCCTGCAGACGGCGTCTGGCCGAGGGGGCGCGCAGGGTCCCACCGCGTACGCTCGACGCGAACTTGGGATCCTCGGCATAGAGCGCGCTCTCGATCTGATCGAGCATGCGCTGCTCATGATCGGAGAGTGGCATTCGTCCCTCCCTTGCCGCCGCGGGCCGGTGTTCAAACTCGTGTATGCCCGCATTTACGAGCACATAACAGTCATGATACGAGGTCAATCTGAGCCGTACCACCTAGTTCGCAGTCGATTGTATGACGTTGGGTACCGCCGCCCGCCAGCAACATGCTCACTCGATAATGGTGGCGACGACACCGCTCGATCTGGAAAGAAGGACAGCTGAAGTTGGCGACATTTCTGATCGAACTGTCGCCTGGCGATATGCAACGCCGGCTCGCTGACGCTTTGGCGGTCTATGTCGACGCCATGCGGTACCCGCGTGGCACCGAGGATCAGCGTGCGTCCATGTGGTTGGAGCACACCCGCAGGGACGGCTGGAAGGCCGTCGCTGCCGTGGAAGTGGGCGACGACACGGCCGATTGTTCCGCGGCGGCCCTGGCCGCGGCACCCATGCTGGGGGTCGCCTACGGATATTGCGGCGCGCCCGATCAGTGGTGGCAGCAGCAGGTCGTGCAGGGTCTGCACCGGGTCGGCGCGGACAACACGCAGATCAGCGAGCTGATGACCAGTTACTTCGAGCTGACGGAGTTGCACATCGCGCCTCGTGCGCAGGGCCGCGGGCTGGGTGAGGCGCTGGCCCGCCGGCTGCTCGCCGATCGCGACGAGGCTTATGTGCTGCTGTCGACACCGGAAATCAACGGCGAGGCCAACAGGGCATGGCGGCTGTACCGGCGGCTGGGATTCGGCGACATCATCCGCGGCTACCACTTCGCTGGCGATCCGCGTGCTTTCGCGATCCTGGGCCGGGCGCTGCCGCTTTAGGACGTGCGGTCTGGCACGATGACCACGTGAGCGTCCGCCAGCCCCGACGCAGCAGCCGAATCCGCCTGCTCACCGTCATGTTGCTGCTGCTGCTCGTCGTCCCGATGGCGGCGGGTTGCGTGCGGGTCAGGGCGTCGATCACGGTGTCACCGGATGACAGAGTGTCCGGGCAGATCGTGGCGGCGGCAAAGCCCCGCGACAGCGACGACAAGGGCCCGCAGCTGCTCAACAGCCTTCCGTTCGCCCAGAAGGTGGCGGTGTC
>DATFCF010000023.1:0-12818 GCA_035253445.1 Mycobacterium sp. | reverse complement strand
ACGAAGAAGTCGAGTACGTCGACATTCGCTTCTGTGATCTGCCCGGCGTCGTCCAGCACTTCTCGATCCCGGCTTCTGTCTTCGACGAGAGCGTCTTCGAGGACGGCCTGGCCTTCGACGGTTCGTCCGTGCGCGGCTTCCAGTCGATCCATGAGTCCGACATGATGCTGCTGCCCGATCCCGACACCGCGCGCATCGACCCGTTCCGCGCCGCCAAGACGTTGAACCTCAACTTCTTCGTGCACGACCCGTTCACTCGCGAGGCCTACTCGCGTGACCCGCGCAACGTGGCCCGCAAGGCCGAGAACTACCTGGCCAGCACGGGCATCGCCGACACCGCCTTCTTCGGCGCGGAGGCCGAGTTCTACATCTTCGACTCGGTGTCCTTCGACTCGAGGATCAACGGCACCTTCTACGAAATCGACTCCGAGGCCGGCTGGTGGAACACCGGCGAGCCGGTGGAGGCCGACGGCAGCGCCAACCGCGGCTACAAGGTCCGCCCCAAGGGTGGTTACTTCCCCGTCGCGCCCTACGACCACTTCGTCGACCTGCGCGACCAGATGTGCACCAACCTGCAGAATGCCGGCTTCACCCTCGAGCGCGGTCACCACGAGGTGGGCACCGCCGGGCAGGCCGAGATCAACTACAAGTTCAACACGCTGCTGCATGCGGCCGATGATCTGGTGCTGTTCAAATACATCATCAAGAACACGGCGTGGCAGGCCGGCAAGACGGTCACCTTCATGCCCAAGCCGCTGTTCGGCGACAACGGCTCCGGCATGCACGCCCACCAGTCGCTGTGGAAGGACGGCAACCCGCTGTTCCACGACGAGTCGGGCTACGCCGGTCTGTCGGACACCGCCCGCCACTACATCGGCGGGCTCCTGCACCACGCACCGTCGCTGCTGGCGTTCACCAACCCGACGGTGAACTCGTACAAGCGCCTGGTGCCGGGCTACGAAGCCCCGATCAACCTGGTGTACAGCCAGCGCAACCGCTCGGCCTGCGTGCGTATCCCGATCACCGGCAACAACCCGAAGGCCAAGCGCCTCGAGTTCCGTTGCCCGGACAGCTCGGGCAACCCGTACCTGGCGTTCGCGGCGATGATGATGGCCGGTCTCGACGGCATCAAGAAGAAGATCGAGCCCCAGGCTCCGGTCGACAAGGACCTCTACGAGCTGCCGCCCGAGGAGGCCGCCAACATCCCGCAGGCGCCGACTTCCCTGTCCGCGGTGATCGACCGGCTCGAGGAGGATCACGAATACCTCACCGAGGGTGGGGTTTTCACCGAGGACCTGATCGAGACCTGGATCTCCTACAAGCGGGAGAACGAGATCCTGCCGGTGCAGATCCGGCCGCACCCGTACGAGGTCGCGCTGTACTTCGACGTGTAAGTAACAGGCGATCAATCGGGCCGGGCGGACACACCTTCGCCCGGCCCGATTGCGCGTTATGGTCAGCTCATGACGACCAGATTGGATGCACGTCTCGCGAGCTACAACTCTCCCGTCTTGAGTATTTTCCGGATCATCTTCGGCCTGTTGTTCACGCTGCACGGCTCGATGAAGCTGTTCGGCTGGCCGCTCGGGGCCTCGATTCCTGTCGGCACATGGCCGCTGTGGTGGGGCGGCCTGATCGAGCTCGTCGCCGGCCCGCTGATCACCCTTGGACTGTTCACCCGCATTGCGGCCTTCATCGCCTCGGGTGAGATGGCTTTCGCATACTTCTATCAGCACTGGCCGCCGCTGGGTGGGGGCCCGTCCGCGAGCTTCTGGCCGTTCGATGCACAGCTGGGCGGCAACAGCGGCGAGTTGGCGATCATGTTCTGCTTCGCGTTCCTGCTGCTTGCGACGACGGGCGCGGGCACATGGTCCATTGATGGCCGAAGGCGACCTGCGACGGCCGGTGCGCCTCGCCGACGCTTCGGCCGGCGATAGAAGGCCGGGCCATGAACAGGCTTTTCCTTGCGCCAGCGGTGGCGCTGGGTCTGCTGGTGAGCATGGCCGTACCGGCACCCGCCGAACCGCAGGCCGCGCGCCTCGTCGTCATCACCACCGGCGGAACCATCGCGACCAGCACTGACCCGAGCGGCGTGCGGAGGCCCACGGTGGGCGGCGCGGAGCTAGCCGCCGGTCTGGATGTCGAGGTCGTGGACTTGATGAAGAAGGACAGCTCTCAGCTGACGCCGGCCGACTGGGACGCCATCGGATCGGCGGTACGCAACGCCGTGGCGAGCGGGGCCGACGGCGTGGTGATCACCCACGGCACCGACACCATGGAAGAAACCGCGATGTGGCTGGACCTCACCTACAACGGGTCACCTCCGGTCGTGCTGACCGGAGCGCAGCGCAGTTCCGATGCGCCCGACGCCGACGGGCCGACGAACCTTCGCGACGCGTTGACGACGGCGGCCAGCCCGGCCGCGCGCGACCAAGGCGCGTTAATCATGTTCGCCGGCAACGTGTTTCCCGCACTTGGCACACGTAAGCTCGACACGCAGAGCCTATCCCCCTTCGGGGGCCCGGCTCCGGTGGGCACTGTCACCAACGGCAACTTCACGCTGAACCAGCCCGCGCCGAGACCGTTCATCGCCGACGTATCCGCCGCATCGGCACCGCGCGTCGACATCATCGCGGTCTATCCCGGCGACGACGGGTCGGCGCTGGACTCCGCGGTGGCCGCCGGCGCACGCGGCCTCGTGCTCGAGTCACTGGGATCGGGTAATGCCGGCACGGGCATCGTCGACGCCGTGCGACGCAACGAGCAGGCGGGCGTTCAGGTAGCCATCTCGACCCGCGTGCCCACCGGTCCCGTCATCGCGGAATACGGTCCCGGAGACGACATGGTGAAAGCCGGAGCCGTCATGGTGCCGAATCTGCGTGCGAGCCAGGCACGCGTGTTGATGATGGCGGCGATGGCCGCCGGCGTTCCGGTCGAGGACGCCATCAACAGCTGGGGCTGACACGAGTACCGCAGAGTTTCTTTGCGGAACCTGCGTACCCCTTCGGTCTTATCGGTGAGTGGCGCGCGCCGTCCAGCGGGCGGTCTTTGCTGATTTCGCGCGTGCCGTCGAATCCGGTCTGACACGACCTCAGCTAAGGTCGACAGCCGTCCCGCCACCCTGTGTAGCAAATATAGGGTTTCACCCGATTCCTCGCTGACTTTCCGCAAATAGGGTCAGATGATCAGCTGCGCGATCGGTCGGGGGATCAGATGGGGTACGCAAAGTACATCGGACACGTCGGTGCGCTAGCTGTGGCACTGGGTGTCGGAGCTTCGGTCGCTACGATGCCTGGGATCGCGGTCGCTGACGATTCCGGGACGATCTCATCGCCGAACGACTCATCGTCGGCGGGTTTGCCGAACTCGTCTGGAGCAAACGAAACAGGCGCTAGTCCGGCGAATACGCCGAACGATGATTCGACGAAGCCGTCTTCGGCATCCGAGGGAACCGACACGGGATCCGGTGACGACACCGATCAGGACACCCCCGAGGACGAGCAGGACGAGGCCGAGCCGACTTCGGAGCCCACCGCCGAACCGTCGGCAACCGCTACGGCCACACCCAGCCCGAATCCGGCAGCACCCACCGCCGAGCGCGACGCCAGCGTGTCCGAGCGCAAATCGAGGTACTCGGAGAGGCCGACGTCGACGAGCACGAATACCGTTGTGCGGCCGCGTACGGTCGCATCGGATCCGGTCAAGCCTGTGCGCGTGAGTTCCCCACCCGACTCGACCGCCGCCATCGGCCCGGTGGCCTCCGCTGCTTCTTCGTCGACTCCGACAGCAGCCGTCGTGAATGTGAATAGCACCGCAACCGTTGTCGAGACCTCTACTGCTCCGGTGACAGAGGTGGCCACCCCCACACCCGCCCGCGTGCTCGTCGGCATGTTGGGCTGGGTTGGGCTGAGTCCCTTCGCTGGTGGTTCACCGACTGCACCAGGTAGCCCGGTTCAGCTGCTCGAGCTGACCTGGGCGGCCTTGCGACGCAACACCTTGGGGTCAGAGTCGGTCACGACCGCGCGCACCGCCCAGACCCAGGACACCAGTCTGACCTTCGCCACGACGACTGCCCTCGTTGTCGCCAACAGCGACCCTCAGGTGCAGTCAGTCACGGTGGGTACCCCCTCGACAACTGATGGTGCGGTAGCAGTGGCGGTCAATGCCACTGACCCGGACGGGGATTCGCTGTCTTATGCGGCGAGCATCCCCGGCAAGGGTTCGGTCACGATGACCTCACCGGGTCAATTCACCTACACCCCCACCTACGCCGCCCGCCACAACGCAGCAGCCACCAACGCCACCACCGCCGACAAACAAGACACCTTCACCATCACCGTCTCCGACGGCTACGGCGGACAAACCACCACCACAGTCACCGTGTCGCTGGCATCGACGCCGGCGCCGGTGGTGGGGCCGGTGGGGTTGGTCGGGGTGGGGTCTCAGCCGACCGGGGTGGTGTTCAGCCCCGATGGCAGCCGGGCCTATGTCACCAATTTCGGGTCCAACACCGTCTCGGTGATCAACACCGCCACCAACACCGTGACCACCACCATCACGGTCGGCAGCGCCCCCTACGCCGCAGCCATCACCCCCAACGGCGGGCAACTGTATGTCGCCAACGCCACCTCCAACACCGTCTCGGTCATCAACACCACCACCAACACCGTCACCGCCACCATCGCGGTCGGCACAGGCCCCTACGCCGTGGCCGTCACCCCCAACGGCGGGCAGGTGTATGTCACCAACACCTACGCCAACACCGTCTCGGTCATCAACACCACCACCAACACCGTCACCGCCACCATCGCGGTCGGCACCACCCCGGCCGGGGTGGCCATCACCACCGACGGCACCCGCGCCTATGTCACCAACCAAAACTCCCACACCGTCTCGGTCATCAACACCACCACCAACACCGTCATCGCCACCTTCTCCACCGGCGGCCGCAACCCCCGCGGTATCACCGCCAGCCCCGACGGCACCCGCCTCTACATCGCCAACGCCGGCTCGAACACCATCACCGTCGTCAACACCGCCACCAACACCGTCACCGCCACCATCGCGGTACCCACCCTGCCCGCCACCGTCACACTCACCCCCGACGGCAAACGCCTCTACGCCTCCAGCCTCGGCAGCTGGGCCACCCCCGCCGGCACCGTCACCGTCATCGACACCACCACCAACACCACCATCGCCACCCTGCCCAACAACACCTGGAGCTGGGGCGCCGCAGTCTCCCCCGACGGCACCTACACCTACCTGACCAACCGCAACACCAACACCATCACCAAAATCGCCAACACCTCCACCGCCAACCAAAACCCCACCGCCACAGTCACAGTCGGACCACCCGCGGTCTCCAACGGCGCAGTAGCAGTGGCCGTCAATGCTGCTGACACCGACGGGGATCCACTGACCTACGCAGTCAGCACCCCCGCAGGCAAAGGCTCAATCACCATGACCGGGCCCGGCCAATTCACCTACACCCCCACCTACGCCGCCCGCCACAACGCAGCAGCCACCAACGCCACCACCGCCGACAAACAAGACACCTTCACCATCACCGTCTCCGACGGCTACGGCGGACAAACCACCACCACAGTCACCGTCGCCATCACCCCCGCCAACGTCGCGCCGAACGTGACAGCCAATCCGGGCACCCCCAACACCACCACCGGAGTGGTCACCGGGACCATCATCGCCACCGACGCCGACGGCGACGCGCTGACCTACACCGGCTCGACCACCACAACCAAAGGGTCAGTGACCGTCAACCCCAACGGCACCTTCACTTACACCCCGACTGCCGCTGCCCGGCATGCCGCCTCGGCCACCGGCGCCACCGCCGCCGACAAACAGGACACCTTCACCATCACCGTCACCGACGGCCACGGCGCCACCGTCAGCGTCCCGGTCACCGTGACGATCGGCCCTGCCAACGCCGTGCCGAACGCGACAGCCAATCCGGGCACCCCCAACACCACCACCGGAGTGGTCACCGGGACCATCACCGCCACCGACGCCGACGGCGACGCGCTGACCTACACCGGCTCGACCACCACAACCAAGGGATCAGTGACCGTCAACTCGAACGGCGCGTTCACCTACACCCCAACGGCTGCCGCCCGCCATGCCGCTTCCGCCGACAATGCCGCGGCCACCGGCGCCACCTCCGACACCTTCACCATCACCATCACCGACGGCCACGGCGCCACCGTCACCGTCCCGGTAACCGTCAGCATCAGCCCCACCAACATCGCGCCAACGATTCCCAACCAAACCGCCGGCGTCCGCACCCCGATAACAGGTACCGGCTTCTACCACGTGGTCGGCACCGACGCCGACGGCGATGCCCTCACCTACACCGTGACGACGCAGGCCCTTCACGGGACGATCCTCAATTCGGGTAGCGGGGTTCTCACCTACACCCCCAACATGTCCTACTACACCGGCATGACCACGGCGTCCGACACATTCGTCATCACGGTGAACGACGGCCACGGCGGCACAGTCACCCAAGTCCTCACCTACAACTGGTCTCCCCTGACCACACCGACGAACTCGATCAACACGTCGAATACGACCGTCGGATTCGCCGACTCGGACCTGTACTTCATGTCGCAGGCCGACATCAACCGAACCCTCGACACCATGCAGGCGATGGGTGTCAACAACGTCCGGATGATCATCCCGTGGGCCGGCGTCGAAGGCACGCAAGACGTCTACACCTGGGGCACCATCGACTACATCGTCAATGCCGCCTACCAACGCAATATGGGCGTGGTGGCGGTTCTGAACACCACCC
The DNA here is from genome assembly GCA_035253445.1 of Mycobacterium sp. Taxonomy (GTDB): domain Bacteria; phylum Actinomycetota; class Actinomycetes; order Mycobacteriales; family Mycobacteriaceae; genus Mycobacterium. Next base: position 6,010 of record DATFCF010000023.1, on the reverse strand, counting down.
CGACCTGGGCAGCGACGCCGGGCCAACCACTGTATGCCGGTGCGCCGATCGCGGTGGGCCAGTATGCCGAGTTCGCCGGCCTCGTGGCAGCGCGTTACGCGGGCAAGATCTCGGCCTACGAGATCTGGAACGAGCCGAACGCCTACTTCTTCTGGTCACCGCAACCCGATCCGGCCGCCTACACCGTGTTGCTGCAAGCAGCATTCCCGGCGATCAAGGCCGCCGATCCGAACGCCACCGTGATCGCCGGCGTGCTTGGTTCGATTCCCGACTTTGGCAATCTGTACATGAACCCGGTCACCTACCTCGATCAGATGTATGACGCCGGCGCGCACGGCTCCTTCGACGCGATCTCGTTCCACCCGTATCACTACACGCTCAAGTTCTCCGAGGGCCTGCCGTGGTGGAATCTCTCGCCGATCAATCAGCTGACGATGATGCACGATCTGATGGTGGCCAACGGCGACGGCGACAAGAAGATCTGGTCGACGGAGTACGGCGTGCCGACATCGGTGGCCAGCGAAGCGACCCAAGCCGAATTCATTGCGGACTACCTCAATGCCTGGAGCCAATTCGACTTCACGGGTCCATCGTTCTTCTACACAACGCGCGACACCGACACCGACAGCGGATGGGTCGACTACACATTCGGCGCACTGCGCGACGATTGGACCTACAAGCTCGCCGGCTACATCACGGCAGAGTGGGCGGCAACCCACCCGCAGATGACGTCGCTCGAGGTGATTCTCTGAGCGGCTAGCCGTCTAGCGCAAGGTCTTTGCGGAACTTGCGCATGCCGTCGATCTTTTCGGCCAGCGTGGCCTTTGGACCGGAGTAGAACATCCATGGCATCGTGATGATGCCGGTGATGCCGCTCGCCTCCGCGCGTTCATAGTGCTCGGGGGTAAACGCGTCGGTCAGCGGCGTCAGGATGGTGAAATCATCCATCGACAAACCTTTTTCGGCACGCATCTCGCGCAAGCGGTCGACTCGTTCGATAGCCCGGTCCGTGGTGATCAGGTCCCCGATCCACCCGTCATGGCGCGCGGCGCGACGCAACGCGATGTTGGACAACCCGCCCACGTAGATGGGGATGTGTGGCGGCGTCGGCTCCATCTCCAACCTCGGTGCCGAAAAGAACTCGCCCTCGAACTCGGTCCAACCCGGTTGCCACAACGCCGTCATCAGATCGAGCATCTCGTCGGTGCGCTTGCCGCGGCGGTCGAACCGCTGGCCCATCAGCGTGAACTCCTCCTCGCACCAGCCAACGCCGACGCCGAGCTCTAGCCGACCCTGCGCCAAATAAGCAGCGGTACCAATGGATTTCGCGGCTGAATATGGATCACGCATCGCCGGCAGATACACCGTCGAGACGAAGTGCAGCCGCGTGGTGACCAGTGCGATGGCGCCGATCATCACCCATGGGTCGGGCCAGTCGGTGAACGCCTCCCAACGACGTTTGCCGTCCTTGGTGTAGGGATAGGGCGTCTTCAGCGTCTCGAGGTTGATGACGTGGTCAGGGACGCCCATCCCGTAGTAGCCGAGATCGTCTGCCGCCTTGGCGATTTCGACAACCTCGTGTGTGTCGAGAAACGCCGTGCTGATATAAAACTTCATCCGGCGTCGCGCGCCCACGTCGGTTGAATGAAGACCCCTTCGGCCTCCACCGTCGTGCCGTCGGCGTCACTCAGGTAGCCACGCGCAAAAGTTTTGACGCCTTCGATGCGGTCGATGAATGCCTCCGCTCGCAGTGACCCAAGCGGCGTGCCGCGCAGGTACTTGAGCGTGATCGTTCCGGTGAACTTCGGTTTGGTCAGTCCGTCGCTGGCCGCCTCGCCGAGAATGTGGTCGAGTACCAGCGCGCAGATGCCGCCGTGGACCCAGCCTGGAGGACCCTCGTAGGCGGCGCTGAGGCTGAACTCGCTCCAGCACCGGCCGTCGTCGCCGTGATGGATCTCCATCGGCGGTGCGATCGCATTGCGCAGCCCGACAGCGGGATTGGCCCACGCCAGCGGTCGGCCAGTACCCGCATGACGCAGCGCCGAGGTCGCGGCGCGCTTCTTGCGCTCGAGCGCCTCAGTCACCGCCTCGATGGCCGCCTGCGCGTCGCGGACAGTGCCTTCGTCGACGTCGGTGTGCAGGCCCGCGTCGATCAGTTTGCGCAGCGCCTCGGTCAACGGCCCGTACAGCGCACGCTGACGCTCGTACTCCTCGGCACTGATCACGTCGAACCCGAAGTCCATGCTCACGCGCTTGCCCTCATGCACTTCACCTCACGCCCCGAAAACTTTTCGTACCACCGCTTTTGCCCGCCGGGTCACCCGCAGGTAGTGATCGAGGAACTCGCCCCCGTCTCCTCGGTCCCAGCCCGCCGCCAGCGCGACGGCGTTGAGTTGGCGACCAGGTCCTGGTAGCTGGTCGGTCGCCTTACCACGCACCAACACCAACGCATTGCGCGCACGGGTTGCGGTGAGCCAGGCTTGACGAAGCAGCTCGACATCGCCTTCGGCGATCAGCTCAGCCGCGCCGATGGCGTCCAGCGATTCCAGCGTCGAAGTGTTGTGCAGCGCAGGGATTTTGTTCGCGTGCCGCAGCTGCAGCAGCTGCACCGTCCACTCGATGTCTGCCAGCCCACCGCGACCCAATTTGGTATGGGTGTTCGGGTCCGCGCCGCGAGGCAGCCGCTCGGCGTCGACACGGGCCTTGATGCGCCTGATCTCCTGCACGGTCTGGGGCGAGATCCCGTCGTGCGGATAGCGAATCTTGTCCACCATCAACAAGAATCGCTCGCCTAGATCAAGGTCGCCGGCGACCCGGTGCGCCCGCAGCAGTGCCTGAATCTCCCACGGCTGCGCCCATTGCGCGTAATAAGTTTCGTACGACGAAAGGGTGCGCACCAGCGAGCCGTTGCGGCCTTCCGGTCGCAGGCCCGCGTCCACCTCCAGCGGCGGGTCCGCGCTCGGCGTGCCGAGCAGTGTGCGGACCTGTTCGGCGATGGTCACCGACCACCGCACCGCGGCCGATTCGTCGACACCGTCAGCCGGTTCGCATACGAACATCACGTCGGCGTCCGAGCCGTAGCCGAGTTCGCCACCGCCGAGCCGGCCCATCCCGATCACCGCGATGCGGGCAGGCGATCCGTCGTCGGGAGTGTTGGCCCGGATCACCGCCTCCAACGCGGCCTGCAGCACTGCCACCCACACCGACGTCAGCGCCTTGCACACGTCGGTCACCCCGAGCATTCCGAGCAGGTCAGCCGAGGCGATGCGGGCCAGCTCGCGCCGTCGCAGTGTGCGGGCCGCGGCGATGGCCCGCACCGGATCGGGATGCCTGCCCGCCGAGGCGATCAGCGCCCGCGCCACCGCGTCGGGTTCGACGTCGCACAGCTTGGGTCCGTCAGGACCGTCGGCGTAGGACTGGATGACCTCGGGTGCCCGCATCAGCAGTTCGGGCACATACGCGGACGTGCCTAGCACCTGCATCAGCCGCTTGGCGACCGCGCCCTCGTCGCGCAGCGTCGACAGGAACCACCGCTGCTCGGCCAGCGCCTCGCTGATCCTTCTGTAGGCCAGCAGACCGGCATCCGGATCAGGGGTATCGGACAGCCAATCCAGCAGGGTGGGCAGCAGCACCTGCTGCACCCGCCCTCGCCTCCCGCTGGAGCTGGTGAGCGCCGCCAGATGTGTCAACGCGCTCTGTGGCCCCTCGTAGCCAAGCGCGGCCAGCTGGCGTTCGGCGGCCTGGGGGCTCATCCCTCCGGAAATCCCGGAAATGCCAAGCGCCGGTTGGCCGACCGACTCCAGCAGCGGTTGGTAGAACAGCTTGGCGTGCAGCCGTGACACCCTCATGTTCTGCCGCTTGAGCTCCTCACGCAGCACGCCGAGCGCGTCGTGCTGGCCGTCGGGACGGACATGGGCGGCCCGCGCCAGCCAGCGCAGGGCCTCGTCGTCGTCGGCCTCGGGCAGCATGTGGGTGCGCTTGAGCCGCTGCAGTTGCAGACGGTGTTCGAGCAGGCGCAGAAACTCGTAGGACGCGGTCATGTTGGCGGCGTCGTCGCGGCCGACGTAGCCACCGGCGCCGAGGGCCGCCAGCGCGTCCACCGTCGATGCGACATGCAATGATTCGTCGTTTCGGCCGTGCACCAGTTGCAGCAGCTGAACGGCGAACTCGACGTCGCGCAGCCCACCGGTGCCGAGCTTGATCTCGCGCACCCGCTCACCGGCAGGCACCAGTTCTTCGACGCGCCGGCGCATCGCCTGCACCTCGGGCACGAAGTCCTCACGCTGGCTTGCCGTCCACACCATCGGCATCAGCGCGGCGATGTAGGCCTCGCCGAGCTCGGCGTCACCGGCCGCCGGCCGCGCCTTCAGCAAGGCCTGGAACTCCCATGTTTTGGCCCATCGCTGGTAATAGGCGACGTGGGACTCCAGCGTGCGCACCAGCTGACCGTGCTTGCCCTCGGGCCGCAACGCGGCGTCCACTTCGAAGAATGCATCACCAGCGAATCGCATCATCTCCCCGGCGAGCCTGGTGGCAATCGCGAGGTTGCTTTCCAAGTTCTCCGCGACGAAGATCACGTCGACGTCGCTGACGTAGTTCAGTTCCCGGGCGCCGCATTTGCCCATCGCGATGACCGCAAGCCGCGGGACCGCGCCTTCACCGCAGACCGCTCGGGTCGCCACGGTCAGCGCGGCACCCAATGCGGCGTCGGCCAGGTCGGACAAGTGCTCGCCGACCGCGGTGAACGGCATCACGGGCTCGTTCTCGACCGTCGACGCCAGGTCAAGCGCGGCCAGCACCATCAGCCGGTCGCGGTAGAGCGTGCGCAATGGGTGCAGGGCAGCCGTTGTGTCCGTTGCCTTTTCGGCCAGTTCGACGAATTCGCTGCGCAGTTCGGCCGATGACGACAACGTCACCGAGTCGGCCAGCAAGTGCCACGAGTCGGGATTGGCGACGAGGTGATCGGCGAGCGCGAGCGACGAGCCGAGAACGCCGAACAGCCGGCCCCGCAGACCGCGGTCCTTGAGCAGGGCCGCCTTCAGCTCGTCTGCGCCAGGACCCGCGGCCTCGACCAGCCGCACCATCGCCCGCAACGCGGTGTCGGCGTCAGGTGCGCGCGACAGCGACCACAACAGCTCGACGTGGGCATCGGTATTCCAGCCCAGCCGGTCCAGATCGGCGGCGGCCTGGGGTTCGACCAGCCCGAGCCGGCCTACGCTTGGCAGCTTCGGACGCTGCGTCGCAGGTTTGGCCACGCAGTCACGGTAGCGCAGCCGTTAGCCGGCGCGGTTTCCTAGAGCGACAGGTACGTCTTCAGCTCGTAGGGCGTCACGTGGCTGCGGTAGTTCTCCCACTCGGCGTGCTTGTTGCGCAGGAAGAAGTCGAATACGTGCTCGCCCAAGGCTTCCGCAACGAGTTCGGAGCTCTCCATCTCGGTCAGCGCGACCCCAAGGCTGCCCGGCAGCTCCTTGTAGCCCATGGCGCGGCGTTCCTCCGCGGTCAGGCTCCACACGTTGTCCTCGGCCTGCGGGCCCAGCACGTAGTTCTTCTCGATGCCGCGCAGGCCGGCGGCCAGCAGCACCGCGAAGGTCAGGTACGGGTTGCACGCCGAATCGGGGCTGCGCACCTCGACCCGGCGCGATGACGCCTTGCGCGGTGTGTACATCGGCACCCGCACGAGTGCCGAGCGGTTGGCCGCCCCCCACGACGCGGCCGTCGGGGCCTCGCCGCCGTGCACCAGCCGCTTGTAGGAGTTCACCCACTGGTTGGTGACGGCACTGATCTCGTTGGCGTGCTCGAGAATCCCGGCGATGAACGATTTGGCGACGTCGGAGAGCTGCAGCACGTCGTCGGGACTGTGGAACGCGTTGGTCTCACCCTCGAACAGGCTCATGTGGGTGTGCATGGCCGAACCGGCGTGCTCGCGGAACGGCTTGGGCATGAACGACGCCCGCACACCCTCCTTGAGCGCGATCTCTTTGATCAGGTAGCGGAACGTCATCACGTTGTC
>DATFCF010000022.1:0-2297 GCA_035253445.1 Mycobacterium sp. | reverse complement strand
CTGTCGGGGACGGTGGACGATGCCAACCTGGCAAGCGTCGACGTCTACGATGGTGGGACGCTGCTGGGCAGCGCGACAGTGGACTCCGGCAACTGGAGTTTCACGACCGCGCCTCTGGCCGACGGCCATTACAGCTTTGCGATAGAGGTAACGGACGCCGCCGGCAACATGACGTATACGTCGGGGGTGCCGGCGACAGTGGACACCAGCGGGGACTCGACCCTCGAGGGCGATAGTGGCGACAACGCTCTCGCTGGCGGAGCAGGCACAGACACGGTGTCCTATGAACACGCGACGGCTGGCGTGACGGTCAGCCTCGCGGTGACGAGCGCACAGAATACGGTCGGCGCCGGAACAGACACGCTAACAGGCTTTGAGAATCTGACCGGCTCCTCCTTCGACGATGCGCTAACCGGGTCATCCTCGGACAACGTCCTCATGGGCCTCGCCGGCAACGACGTCCTCGTCGGGGGTGCTGGCGCGGATGTTCTCACTGGGGGATCCGGCGGCGATAGATTTGTATTCAATGAAATAAGCGACAGTTCACCGGACGGGGCCGATGTTATCACGGACTTCGTGCATGGCACCGATACCATCGATCTCTCAGCAATCGACGCCAACACCTCGTCAAGCGGGGACCAGGCTTTTACGAACCTCATCCAGAGTATGAGCGTTTTTGACCACGGCGTGAGCTGGTTCGAAAGCAATGGGAACACGATTGTACAAGCAGACGTGAACGGAAACACGACCGCCGACTTAACGATAGTTTTGACGGGTACCAACCTCAATTTGTCCACGACGGATTTTCGTCTCTGAATCGAGGGGCTGACTACGGTCGCTAAGTGAAGCGCTTCACTCCCAGCTAAGTGAAGCGCTTCACCCCCAGATTGCAAACAGGTGTAACCTGCTGGCGCATGCTCCGAATGGGAGCGCATGTCCAACTCGCAGCAAATTTTCGCGGGCAGGATGCAGCAGTTGGCGGTGTCGTGGCCGCGACAGCCTTTGTCGACGAAGATGCGTTCGATGATGCGACCGGTGAGCTTGTCGGTACGTCGATGACGCTGCCTGACGCCGAACAGCACAGAATCAGTCGCTTAGTCAGGGCGCCGAGAATCTGCTCCGACGTTATTGCGATGAAGTCCGGAGCGGAAGCGCGGTAGTAGGCTCGTTGGTACAAGATGCTTACCGCCGACAGTGGACCATTACGCTATAGGCGGCCAACGATCTAGCTCCCAGTCGGACGCTGTTAGCTAGCGCTTGCGCGACATGATGCGGTTCGGGCCCGCCCAGATTCCCCAATCCCATGAGGGCTTGGCATGTCGCATGCTTAGAAGTTTAAGCAAGCGCGAGTTGGTGCGGCATGAAACTGTCCGAGGCGATCGCCGGTGCATATCCGCGGACCGCCATCGGGCACAGAGAGCAGGTTCACCTTAAGTAGCTTGCATCGGTCCGGTGGCAGTGCGCGGGCTGGGCGCGCGGCTCTGACTGTTGACGACCTACACGAATGGTCGCCGAGCGGATGTCTGCTGCGCAGCGGGACGGAGCCCCATCACTCCTGGAAACGCGGTGCATCTCGTTCCTGCGGCGGCCCAAGTCCCAACCGACATCGCTGCTGGTTTCGGAATTGGCCGGGCCCTGCAACGAACAGCACGCGAACGTTTCCCCACGCACGCTGGTCCAAATGGAGCGCTTTCTGTCATTCACGGGCCGGCAAAGAATCGAGTCTTCAATGTTTTCAAAGGGAAGATGGTGCTGCCGGACAGGATTGAACTGTCGACCTCTCCCTTACCAAGGGAGTGCTCTACCACTGAGCTACGGCAGCGCCGGAGCGCCCTAAACTGAGCGCGGGCGGGGATATGCCATAGGGGGGCGGTGGGTTCAACCGCTGCCGCCCGCCGGAATGGCACCCCGACGGCGACTTGCCGTCCGCTACGGCCTCACCCTACCATTTCGGCCAAAGACGCTGGAGGTAGCATGGACTGGCGCCCGATTTCCGCGGATTCGCACATCACCGAGCCGCCCAACTGCTATGTCGACAATATCGACCCTTCGTTCCGCGAGCGCGCGCCGCGCGTCGTCCGCAAGGAGGGCATCGGCGACACCTTCATCGTCGAGGGCATGAAGACGCCGGTGCCGCTCGGCCTGGTCGCCGCCGCGGGCGTCGAGCCGCAGAATATTCGCGCGGGGGGTGCCAAGTTCGAGGACCTGCACCGCAGTGGCTGGGACCCCAAGGCCCGCCTGGGCGACCAGGACAAGGACGGCGTCGCCGCCGAGATCATCTATCCGACCGTCGGCAT
>DATFCF010000021.1:0-2034 GCA_035253445.1 Mycobacterium sp. | reverse complement strand
CATCGTGCCGGGCGGTTTCGGCGCGACGGCACTGCCGATGGCGTTCGCGCTCACCGCCCTTGGCTCGCTTCTGGTGCTGCTGATCTCTGGTGCGGGCCGCGCGTTCCACACAGCGGTGATCACCGTGTGCACGTTCGGCGGCACCGCGGCGACCGCGATGTTGCTGTGGCAGCCGCCGTTGCGGACGGTGGGGGCGCTGATGGCGACTGCATCCGTGATGGTGGTGTACCTGACGCCGCGTATGACGATCATGCTGTCGAAACTGCCCATCCCGCGGGTGCCGACAGCAGGAGAGCCACTCGATGACATCGAAACCCAGGGCGGCACTACCGTCGAGGGCGTCAACGCGATCGGCAAGCAGATCATCCCCACCGAAGAGGGATTGATCCAACGGGTCCGGCGGGCTAATGCATATCTGACTGGGATCCTCGTCGCCGCCGCCATCGCCGCGGTCGTCGGCTGCTACCTCGCCGTGGATGTGAGCAACGGATTCTTTTGGCAGGGCACCGCTTTCGCCGCGGTGGTAGCGACCGTGCTGTGTTTGCGCGGGCGTGGTCACCACGATTTGGTGCAATCGGCGGTCCTCATCGGCGGCGGCTTGACGATCGCCATCGCCGTCATCGCCAAGACTGCGGTCAATCTTGACGACTGGCAGATCCGCGCCGTGGTGGTACTGATCGCGCTGATGGCGCTCATCGTCGCCTGTGGGCTGGTTGCCCCGCGGCGCGAGTTCTCGCCGGTGATGCGGCGCTGGGTCGAGATTCTCGAATACGTCGCGATCGGGTTGATGTTCCCGCTGTGCTTCTGGATCATCCGGCTCTACGCCTACTTCCGGGAACTTCGGATCTAAGCGCGCCGCAGCGCCCGTCGTACGGAAATTGCACTCAGGGCTGTGCTGACGACAATGTCACAACCCTCAGTACATGCTCGACGACGAAATCACTCGGGCACTTGCACCGCGGCGCTGTTTGGGTCTGCCGCCATACCGTCGTGCGCGACCAGAGCTGCCTCCTGCGACAGGTCCGGACCTGCCGGCAGCAGTGACAGCACGGGCCATGGCGCCAACTGCGGAGCGTTCGACGCCGCGTCGGGTACCTTCACGCCGGTTACGCCGAGCGCGTCGGCGGTCGGGAAATCCTTGATGTGGTAACGCGATCCGGTGTCGGACACATACAACAGCTGGCCCGCCGACCGACTGTCCGGGGCGGACCCCGTGGCCTGCACGTATTCGCCGGCACCCGGCTTCAAATAGACGAAATCAGCGCCGGGTCCGTTGCCGTCTGAGGTAGCCAGCCGCACGGACTGATCCCCGTCGGGCACCGGCAACTGCTGGCCGACTAACAGTCGGACCGTGGCCTCGGCCGCGGTGTTGGATCGCTGCCACGCCATGCACACCACCCGGTCCGGGTCCGGCGGCACGATCTGCGGCGACACCGACGGATAGTGATCCACCGGCAACCGATGCACAATCGGCACCGAGGCCAGCATCGCCGGGGCGATCTCCCGCGCCGACGCCCTGGCGGCGTCTGGTTCGCCGTACCGGATGATGTCGGCGGTGGCAGGCGAAACCGGCTGCAGCCCGTCGCGTAGCACGACAAAGAGCTGTTCACCGCGCGAGTCGATTGTCTTGACCATCGATCCGACGGGATAGTCGCGTCCCAGCGCCGAGCCGGGCTCACCCACGCCGTCGATCGTCACCGGCGTGATCGGATCGACCAGCGGGAACGTATTGAGCAGGCCCAGCGACATCGGCCGTGTCGGTGCACCGTCTAGGTGAAGACCGTTGACCAGCACTGGATTCGACAAATCGATCTCGGCCCTGACCCCGTCGTAGACGAGGTAGGTGGTGCCACTCACCTCGGTGAGAATCGCCTCCGCCGGTGCCGCCATACGGATGTCGCCGTCGAGCATGGGGTCATTGGCCAACACCGTGGTCTGCAGGCTGGCGGCGCCGGTGGTTTCGGTGACACCGGGCGTCTGCAATGTGTCGCACACCGTCCACGACGACATCGCAATGTTGTCCGCGCCGCGGAT
>DATFCF010000020.1:0-7499 GCA_035253445.1 Mycobacterium sp. | reverse complement strand
CCCGGGGTAACCACCAGCACGCTGTCACTTGGAGGGCCGTCACCCCATGTCCGAAATCACCACCACCCCAGAGAGTTTGGGGAATTCGTCACCGACACCGGTGCGCCGTCTACGCGGCAACCTCGGGGTGGCATCGATCGTCTTCATGGTGGTCGCCGCCGCCGCGCCGCTCGGCGTCATCGGCGGCGTCGTGCCGCTGGGTCTCGCGTCGGGCAATGGGGCCGGCTTCCCTGCCACCTTCATCGCGTCGACGGTGATTCTGCTGCTCTTCGCTGTCGGTTTCACCGCGTTGACGCCTTACGTCGAAGAGGCGGGCGCTTTCTTCTCGTATGTCCGCAAATCGCTGGGCTTTCCGACCGGTATCGGCATCGCGTTCGTCGCGCTGGTGAGCTACGTGGCGATCGAGGCCGGATGCTATGGCCTGCTGGGACCCGCCGGCGCAGGCGTCGTTGAACTGTTCGGCGGCCCGGCCCTGCCGTGGTGGCTGTTCGCGGCGGTGGCCTTCGTGTTCACGACGTATCTCGGATACCGCAACATCCAGCTCTCCAGCAGGGTGCTCGCAGTGCTGTTGACCGCCGAGATCGCGATCGTCGTGGTTCTCGATCTCGTCATCGTCGCCAACGGCGGCGACCACGGACTGTCCGACGGCATCGTGAACCCGAACGCGATCTTCTCCGGCTCGCTGGGCATCGGGCTGCTCTTCGCGCTGATCAGCTACGTCGGTTTCGAGGCCACCGCGATCTTTCGCGACGAGGCGCGCACCCCGGAGCGCACCATCCCACGTGCCACCTACGCCGCACTGATCCTCATCGGCGCGTTCTATGCCATTACGAGTTGGGCGCTGGTCTCGGGTTGGGGTGACCAGGAGGCGGTTGCCAAGGCGACCGAGTCGGGTGGAACCTTCCTGTCCGACATCGCAACCCGCTACATCGGTGTCGTCGGCACCGACATCATCACGGTGCTCTACTTCACCAGCCTGTTCGCGTGCATTCTGGCATTCCACAACGTGGCGTCGCGCTACGTGTTCGCGCTGTCGCAGCACGACGTCCTACCCGAGTCGCTCAGCTACGCCCATGCTCGGCACGGGTCACCCCATCAGGCGTCGCTGTGGATCTCCGGGGTGGTCGCCGTGAGCCTCGTCTTTGCCGCGGTGTTCAACCTCGACCCCGCCACGCAGTTCTACACCTGGTTCGCCGGCGCCACCACGGTCGGCTTCGTGGTGTTGTTGATCGCCACATCGGTGGCGGTGCTGGTCTACTTCGCGCGAGACCGGCGCGGCAACACGCAGTGGCGGGTGCGCATCGCGCCAGCCCTCGGATTGGTCGGGCTGCTCGGTACGTTGATCCTCATCCTGGCCAACCTGAGCGATTTAGTCGGCGGCTCAAGCATTCTCGCGTGGGTGATCATCGGGCTGTTGATCGGCTCGTTCGTGCTCGGCGCCGTCATCGGCAGCCGGGTCTCCCAAAGGACGGTGACGGCCTCGTGACGCAGATCGTCAACTCGACGTCGGCGGCGGAGCAGGAGCTGCTTCGACGGCTCGCCGACGGTTCGCTTGCCGAGATCGAGGTCGCATGGAGCGACCCGTTCGGCCACGCCCAGGGCAAGCGGATCCCGGCGGCGCAGTTCCTGGGTCGAGCCCGCGGCACAGGGTTTGCGTTCTGTGAGGCATCGCTCGGCTGGAACACCGATGCGACGGTGATCGATTCGTTACGGCTGACCAACTGGGAAGGCGGCTACCCCGACGTGTACGCGGTACCGGACCTCTCGACGTTCCAGCCGGTGCCATGGCGGCCGCGCGCCGGGCATGTCATCGCCGATGTCGTTGCGCACGACCGCAGCCCGTCACTGCTCGACCCGCGGGCAGTGCTCAAACGGGTGCTCGCCCGGCTGGCTTCGCTTGGATACACCGCCAAGATCGGCTTCGAGTTCGAGTTCTACTTGCTCGATCCCGATGGCAGCACTTTCCAGAACGACATCCACGCGTACTCGCTGGAGAATGCCAACGCCCTCGATCCGTTGATCACCGACCTCTACGAAACCCTCGGCGCCTTCACGAGATTGGAGGGCATCCAAACCGAGTATGGTCCAGGGCAAGTCGAGACCAACCTCGTCTACACCGACGCGCTCGATGCCGCCGACGATGCGGCCCGGCTCAAGTACGCCACCAAGGAGGTCGCGCGCAGACACGGCAAGATCGCCAGTTTCATGCCCAAGCCGTTCTCCGAGCATTCTGGTAGCTCTCAACATCTGCACATCTCGTTATGGCGCGACGGCGCACCGGCATTCGCGGCGGTCGACGGTGCGGAGAACGAATTGGCGCTGCAGTCGATCGCGGGTCTGCTCGAACACCTACCCTCGATCACGTTGTTCGGGGCTCACTCGGTCAACGCCTACCGCCGGTACGTCGCCGATTCCTTCGCCCCCGACAGCGTGACGTGGAGCCGGGACAACCGCAGCGCCGCCGTGCGCTCGCTGGTCGAGAAGGATCCGACGGCCAGCCGCGTCGAACTGCGCAGCGGCGCATCGGATGCCAACCCGTATTGGTTGGTGGCCTCCGCACTGGCCGCCGTGATCGCGGGCATCGAGGCGGGGCGGCGACCACCTGAATCCGAAGGCGGAAACCTGTACGGGAAAGGCACGCCGCTGCCCGAGTCGCTGGGGGTGGCGCTCGCTCTGGCCACCCAGGACGACACCATCGCCGAAATCCTCGGCGAGGACTCCGTTCACGATTTCGCCGCGATCGCCCGCACGGAATGGCAGCAGTACAGCCACCATGTCAGCGACTGGGAACGCCAGCGCTATCTGGCCAGCTCGTGACGTCACCACGCTTCGGGGTCTGGGCGCCGGTCTACGGAAACCACGGGGCGCGAAGTCATCCCGACGACGCGCCAGACGCGGGATACCGGCGCACCCGCGACCTCCTGCTCCGTGCCGAACGGGCAGGCTACGACTCGACATTGCTGGCGCAGCACGTCATTCATCCCAGCAACATCGAAGATGGCGTGCTCGAAACGTGGTCCACGCTGGCGGCGCTTGCCGAGACGACGGGGCGCATCGAACTCATCGGCGCAATCAAGCCCCTGCTGCTCAACCCGCTGGTGTTCGCCAAGATCGCGGCGAACATCGCCGAGATCTCCGCAGGGAGGTTGTCCATCAACGTGGTCAGCGGCTGGTTCCTGCCCGAACTGGAAGCGCTCGGTCTCGACGCGGCCGACCACGACGACCGATACGCCTACACCCGCGAGTGGCTGCAGTCGGTGCTGGACCTGTGGACCGGTAAGCAAGTGGACATCGCTGCGCGCGGCGGCCAGCCTGCGATCGTTCGGCCGGTACCCGAGACCCCGCCGCCGGTCTACGTAGGCGGTGAATCCGAGCCGGCCAGGGCGCTGGCCGCACAGCACGCCGACGTGTTCTTCATCAACGGTCGGCCGTTGTCCGACACCGTCGAGGTGATCGAAGATCTGCGTGCTCGACTGCGTGACCGGACACCGCTGCGATTCGGCTTGTCGGCTTTCGTCATCGCCAGGGAAACCGAAGCCGAGGCGACCGCCGAGTTGGCCCATCTGCAGTCGCTGGTCGACGCCGAAAAGCGGCCGGAGATCTCGTCGGGCACCGATCCGAACACTCAGATGTACAAGGTGTTGTCGGGCAGCAGTCGCGTCGGTTCCAACGGTGGAACGCTGGCCGGCCTGGTCGGCAGCTACAGCCAGGTGATCGAGCGCATCGAGGCGTTCCACGACGCCGGCATCGAATTGTTCATGCTCCAATTCCAGCCGCTGGACGCGGAATTGGATCGGTTCGCGGACAAGATCATTCCGCACTTTCGCTGACTGGAGACGACAGTGACACTTGAAGCAAGAGCTGGTGTGGCGCCGAGGCCCGCCTTCTCAGAAGCACCGTTGGGCGGATCGACGGCGCAGCGGCTGGCACGGCTGCCCGGCATCGTCGACGAGCTGCGCCGCGACGACGTGGTGGCCGAACGGGAACGGGTGCTGCAATACGGCGCGATCGAGCAATTGCGCAGCGCAGGGCTGCTCGGCCTTCGGGTGCCGACGCGGTATGGCGGCCCCGGCGCCAGTGTCCGCGAAGTGCTCGGCGCTGTCATTCAGATCGCCCGCGGTAGTTCCAATGTGGCACAGGCGCTACGCGCGCACTTCGGCTTCGCCGAGCGTCTGCTGAGCAATCGGGCCACCGAAGCCGAACGGGCGCAATGGTTCCCGTCCATCACTTCGGGGCTGGTTTTCGGGAACGCGATCACCGACACAAATGGCAGAGCACCGTCGAGCTCCGACACCAGGGTGCTCGCCGATGCTGAGGGTGTGCTGCGGCTCAACGGTTATAAGTTCTATTCCACCGGAACGCTTTTCGCCGATCTGATCGCCGTGTCCGCGATCGACACCGAGGGCCGCGACATCCAGGCGATCATCCCGACCGACCGGCCAGGCGTCGAGCTGTACGACGACTGGGACGGCTTCGGGCAGCGACTGACCGCCAGCGGTGGCACCCGGTTCACCGACGTCGTCGTGCATCCCGTCGAGGTCGTCACGGTCTCGGACGGCAAACACCTCAGCCATGCAACGGGCTTCCTCCAGCTGTACCTGGCAGCGGTGGCCGTGGGCATCGCGCACGGTGTATTCGACGACGCGGTGGCTTTCGTGCGGGACAAGGCTCGCCCGGCGTCGCATTCACTGGCCGATACCGCGTCGGGTGATCCGTTCGTGCTTCAGGCGGTGGGCGACATCGCCGCCGATGCTGCGGCGGCTGAAGCGGTGGTGCTCACGGCGGCCGACGCGATCGACGCTGTCGTCGACGATGCGCGGCACGCCGATCCTGACACATTGGCCGAGCTCGCGATCACGATCGCCAAGGCGCAGCTGGTCGCCGAACGACTCACGCTTACCGCGGCCGAGCGGTTGTTCGACACCGGGGGAGCGTCGGCCACCGCCCGCAAACTGAACCTCGACCGGCACTGGCGCAACACCCGCACTCTGGCCAGCCATAGTCCGTTGGCCTATAAGGCCTACGTCGCGGGCAATTACGCGGTCAACGGCGTGTGGCCGCCTGCCAACGGCTACTTCTGAGTCCGTCAGATTGCTTCGCATACTGCCAAACCGCAGATGCGTGAACTGATACGGATCGATAATCGTGTTCCTCGGGGAGGGTTGATTGTGAGGGGAACATGATGAAGAGAATCCATTTGCTCTTGGCGGCGCTGTGCCTTGTCTTCGCGGTCGCCGCGTGCGGCAGCGATACCAGCACCACAGAGGAACGCGGAACCGCGACGACGACGCTGACCGGCAGCCCGACGACGACTGCGGCGGCACCCGGCACCGCCGAAGCCACCAGCGCGCCCGCGGAGGCCGGCGCCGCGACGATCACCATCGCGAACATGACCTTCGGCGAACCCGTCACGGTGCCGCCCGGCGCGCAGATCACCATCAAGAACGACGATTCCGCCGAGCACTCGGTGACGTCACAGACCGCCGGCCAGTTCGACGTCCACGTCGACGGCAATCAGCAGGGCACCTTGACCGCGCCGACCGAACCGGGCGAATACGCCTTCTATTGCATCTACCACCCGTCGATGAAGGGCACGCTGATCGTCAAGTAGTCCAGAACCGCTCCCACGCCGATTGGCGCGTCATGCCCAGTGCCGCGCCGATGCGCGCCCAGGAAACGCCGCGGTCACGCAGTTCATGAACGCGATCGCGCAATCCCGCCTCGATGTTGGCCGCCGAAGCGGCGATGAACGGAATGCGTTGCAGCAGTTCGTCATCCGTTAGCGACGCCCATTCAGGAAGCGATGGCGGATCGGCTTCGGTGTCGCGGCCGAGGATCTGCTGACACAGGCCGACACACCCGTCGCAGATGTAGACGCCTGGGCCCGCAATCAACTTGGCGACCTCGGTGTGCCGCTTGCCGCAGAACGTGCAGCGTAGTTCCGACGTCGTGGCGATCATGGACGGCCTCCGCTTGACTGTCAGGGAACTCCTGACAGCGTGTCAGGTTACGCCTGACACATCCGCCGGTCGAGCCGTTCCGGTTTAGACATCAGTCGCCAGGGGCATCCC
This sequence comes from Mycobacterium sp., assembly GCA_035253445.1. Taxonomy (GTDB): domain Bacteria; phylum Actinomycetota; class Actinomycetes; order Mycobacteriales; family Mycobacteriaceae; genus Mycobacterium. The sequence goes on along the minus strand of DATFCF010000020.1, from coordinate 1,428 downwards.
GCCTAATTAGCGGATTCGTCAATCCCCGTTGACCAGAACGCCCCAAAGGAGCCGACCATGGACACCACCATGACCTGGATCATTGTCGCCGTTGTGGCGATCGTCGTCATCGCCGTCGTGGCACTAGTCGCACGGAACGCCCGCAACCGGCGCCGCCATGTGCAGGCCGAGCGCATTCGCGAAGAGGTCGACCAGGAGGCCCAGCGCGTCCAGAAGCGCCAGGCGATCGCCGACGAGACCGAGGCCAAGGCACGCGCCGCGAAGGCCGAAGCCGAGGTCAAGGCCGCTGAGGCGGCCAGGCTGCAGGAGACAGCCTCAACCCACCGTGACGCGGTCACCACTTCGCGCGAGGAACTCGACGCCCGGCGCGAGCGCGCCGACGCTTTGGATCCGAAGCGCAGCGAGGTCGAGGGCCCGAAGTCCAGCGCGGCCAAGGAGAGGCAGCCGGATGTAACCGCGCGGGAGCAGCAGCGGCGGGAGCAACAGCGTTCGTGACGCCCCAGGGCAACGCGCCGGCCGTGCTGTTCGACGTCGACGGCGCTCTGTCGATTCGAACTATCTGCACGTCCACGCCCGGTACCGGGCATTCACCGCCGTCGGACTGAGCATCGAGGCGTGGCGCATTCACCGCTCGATCGGCATGGACGGTTCGACGCTCGTCGCAACGCTTGCCGAAAGTGCCGATGACGACACCCGAGCGCGCGCCAAGGATCTGCATTCGCGCTATTACGAGAAGTCGGCGTCGCTGCTGTGCCGATTGCCCGGCGCCCGTGAATTGTTGGAGCGCGTCAAAGCGCTTGGCCTGCAAGTCGTTCTGGCGACATCGGCGCCGGAGGACGAGCTGTCGATGCTGCGCGACGTACTGGCGTGCGATGACCTTCTCTGGGCCGTGACGTCAGCAAATGATGTGGACACCGCCAAGCCGCAGCCGGACATCATCCGGGTCGCGCTGGACCGTGCGGGCGTGGACGCCGCCCATGCCGTGTTCGTCGGTGACGCGGTGTGGGACGTCGAGGCCTGCGAGCGGGCCGGCGTTCCCACCGTCGGCGTCCTCAGCGGTGGAGTCTCGCGCGATGAATTCGAAAAGGCAGGCGCGAAGGCGGTTTTCGAGAACGCGCGAGACCTGTGCGAGCACATCGACGACAGCCCCGTCGCGGCTCTGACCAAGGCCTTGCAGACTCAGTCGTCAGCTGTCACGCATACCGCCATATCGCCGCGCTATGCGCCGATCAATTGCACGATCAAGTGCTGCGCCAGCCAGTCCTCGAAACGGTGGGTGGACCAGCCCCGCACGCTCACGAGACGGTGAAACAGCCCGGGATCGATGGCCAGCCACACCACATCGACCGCCTCATCGACGGTGAGGTCGCTGGTCAGGGCATTGAGATCGCGCAGACGGCCGACGATCATCCGGGCATCGTCGAGGCG
>DATFCF010000019.1:0-5051 GCA_035253445.1 Mycobacterium sp. | reverse complement strand
GCCGATCGCGGACCACGTCCCACAGCGAGCCGACCGCCCCTGTCTTCGGCTCCCACGCCCCGAACACCAGCCGCGCGACCCGCGCCATCACCAGCGCACCCGCGCACATCGTGCACGGTTCGACGGTGACCGCCAGCGTGGTGCCCTCCAGCCGCCAGCCGTCGCCAAGCACCTGAGACGCCGCCCGCATGGCCAGGATCTCGGCGTGCGCGGTCGGATCCCCAAGCTCTTCCCGCGCATTGGCCGCCCGCGCCAGCTCGGTGCCGTCGGCGCCGACGATCACCGCGCCGATGGGCACGTCACGGGGTCCCACAGACCCCGCGGCGTCAAGAGCGGCCCGGATGAGGTCTTCGTCGGTCACCGATCGAGGCGTTCAAGCACCGCCGACAGCTCGTCGGCGAAGCCCATCTCCCTGGCGATCCGGCCCAGTTGCTCGTCGGCGTAGAGGTCGGTTTCGTCGAGAATGACGCCCAGCACCGCCTCGGGCAGGCCGATGTCGGCCAATAGCCCCAGGTCACCCTCCTCGAACGGGTCGGCGTCCTCGAGTTCGCCCGGATCAAGGTCGGCGTCGAGCTTTTCCAGCGCCTCCGCGGCGATGTCGTAATCCAGCGCGGCGGTGGCATCCGACAGCAGCAGCCGCGTCCCGGCCGGTGCAGGCCGCACGATCACGAAGAATTCGTCGTCGATATCCAGCAATCCGAAAACCGCGCCTGCGCTACGCAATTCGCGAAGTTCGGTTTCCGCGGCCGTCAAGCTGTTCAACGCGGCACGGCGCATGGGCGCGCAACGCCATTTGCCGTCCTCCCGGACGACGGCGACGCCGAAACCGTCGGGAATTTCGACGGCCTGGTTCCGCGCCGAGGCACTTTGGGCTCCCATGTGGGCCAACGGTAGTCCCCGACCTGGCCTTTGACTAGCAATCCACACCAAGCCTGACGTCGGCTGATGCAACCGCATGTGCCAACCTTGGAGGGTGACAAAGACACCCGTTTGTGTGGTGGGTCTGGGTCTCATCGGGGGCTCGGTGATGCGTGCCGCGGCGGCGGCCGGCCGGGAGGCATTCGGCTACAACCGGTCGCTCGACGCGGTGCAGGCGGCGCAGGCAGACGGATTCGACGCGACCGAGAACATCGACGAGGCGCTCTCACGAGCCGCCGACAGCAAAGCCCTGATTGTGCTCGCGGTGCCCGTGCCGGCGCTGCCACTGATGTTGGGCCATATCCGCGACATCGCCCCGGACTGCCCGCTGACCGACGTGACCAGCGTGAAGGGTTGCGTCCTTGACGAGGTCCGGTCTTTCGGCCTGCTGGACCGCTTCGTCGGAGGGCACCCGATGGCCGGCACCGCACGATCGGGCTGGGCCGCCGGCAACGCCCGGCTGTTTGTCGGAGCGCCCTGGGTGATCAGCGTCGACGACCACGTGGACGCCGACTTCTGGACGATGGTGATGGAGCTGGCGCTCGCCTGCGGCGCTGTGGTGGTCCCGGCCCGATCCGACGAACACGACGCCGCGGCGGCCACCATTTCTCACCTGCCGCACCTGCTTGCCGAGGCGCTCGCGATCACCGCCGGCGAGGTTCCGCTGGCGTTCGCCCTGGCCGCCGGATCGTTCCGCGACGGCACCCGGGTCGCGGCCAGTGCACCAGATCTCGTGCGGGCCATGTGCGAGGCCAACGCCGACCAGCTGCTGCCGGTCCTCGAGCGGACGCTTGACCTGCTGAATCACGCCCGCGACGCGCTTGCGGCGAAGGGCCCGCTGGCCGACCTCGTTGAAGGCGGGCACGCAGCGCGGGTGCGCTACGACAGCTTCAGCCGGCCCGAGATCGTCACCATCGTCGTCGGGGAGGACAACTGGCGAGAGGAACTCGCCGCCGCAGGCCGCGCCGGCGGGGTGATCAGATCCGCGTTGCCAGTCCTGGGTAGTCGAGGATGAACCCGTCGGAGTCGACGGTGATAGTGGTGTCGGCGACCGGGGAATGCAGTTTGATGCCGTCGGACGCGCTGCTGTAGGAGATAACCGCCGTATCGACCGAAACCTCCGGCAGCCGCACGTACACCACCGGACAGGTGACCGAGTCGATGCGCTGGTAGAGACCGGTCCGACGGATCGGCAGCGCGTTGAAGAACGGGCTGAAGATCACGTCCACATCGAGTGCGCCGTCATAGTCCGCGCGTTTGGTCTGGCCGGTGTGATCCTGCACCAGCCACATGTTCTCCTCGTCGCGGGCGATCGACAGCTGGCGTTCGCGCTCGGCGAGTGTGACCGTCAGGGAGAGGCGTTTCGTGCCGCCGGCCTCGTCGGTGACGAGGTCGTAGGAGGCGGAGAACGCCGGGTGCGAAGCGGTGGCGGCGGCGACGATTCTGCCGTAGGCCTTGATGCGGTTGCCGGACAGCTGGACCCGCACCGATTCCATCCGCGGAACGTCATGCGCGCGCCAGGTCAAGATCGCGGGCCAGGGCCCTTCCTTCGCATCTGAGCGGGCTGCTTCACTCACCCCTCCACCGTAGGCGAAGGATCCCCTCGTTCGTAACGTGCTTTCGACGTGGTTTTCGCCAACGATCCGGATTCGAGGGCGACCTCGTCACCGAGCAGCGGTTGCGGCATGCCCCGAAGTCTCTGCAGCCGACCGGAGCCGGGCACCGACGCCCACACCGCGAAAGCCAGCGCGGCATCGAGGATCAACGCCAGGGCCGTGACCATCAACGCCCCGACCAACGCGATGTGGAACTGCCGCACCTTGATGCCGTCGATCAGATAGCGGCCGAGGCCGCCGAGGCTGGCATACGCAGCGATGGTCGCGGTGGCCACGATTTGTAATGTGGCCGTCCGAAGCCCGCCCAGAATCAGCGGCAGCGCATTGGGCACCTCGACCCGCAGCAGAACCCGCGTCTCGGTCATGCCCATCGAGCGGGCCGCATCGACAACGGCACGGTCCACATTGGCGATGCCGGCATAGGTGCCTGCCAGCAGAGGGGGGATGCCGAGCAGCATCAGCGCCACGGTCGGCGGCACCAGCCCGAGACCCCACAGCAGAACGCCGAGCAGCAGCACGCCAAGGGTCGGCAAGGCCCGCAGCGCGTTGACCCCCGTCACGATGAGGAACGTGCCGCGGCCGGTGTGCCCGATGAGCATGCCGATCGGGACGGCGACCAACACCGAGAAGACCACGGCGACGACGGTGTACTGCAGGTGCTCGCCGATGCGGGCCGCGAGGCCGGCCTGTCCACCCCAGTTGGCCGCGGTGAAGATGAACGACAGTGCCTGCTGCACGAAGTCGATGGGGCTCATGCGGCCACCGCCTTGGCGCGCACGGTCTGCCCGGCCCGCGTCCACGGCGTCAGCAGTCGCCCGGTGAGCATGATGAGCGTGTCGATGACGATCGCCAGCACGAAGATCGCGATGATGCCCGCGACGATCTGGTCGCTCTTGTCCGACTGATAACCCTCGGTGAACCAGGTGCCGAGCCCGCCGATCCCGATAACCGAACCGACCGCAACCATCGAGATGTTGGTGACGGCGACGACGCGCAGGCTAGCGATGAGCACCGGAATAGCCAGTGGGAGTTCGACTTTCAGTATCCGCGTCAGCGGCCTGTAGCCGACTGCGGTGGCGGCGTCGCGCACGGGCTCGGGCACGTTGTCGAGCGCCTCGGGCACCGCACGCACCAACAGCGCGGTCGTGTACAGCGTCAACGCCACGATCACGTTGGCCTCGTCGAGGATCCGGGTCGGGATGATCAGCGGCAGCACCACGAACAGCGCCAGCGACGGGATGGTGAAGACGATGCTCGCGGTGATCGTCGTCATCCTGCGCAGCGCCGTGGTGCGTTGCACCAGCGCACCCAGCGGAACGGCGATCAGCAGTCCGAGGACAATCGGGATCAGCGACAGTCGCAGGTGAATGATCGTCAGCACCCAGGCGTCGTCGAGGTTGTTGAACAGGTAACGCACGGTCAGTCCCGCTCCGGTGCACCGAGTTTCGGCAAGGCGTCGGCCCGTTGCGAATTCAGCGCCGCCAGCACGTCATCGGCCCGGACACCGCCGATGGGCTGTCCGTCACCGTCGACCGCCACACCCAAACCCGATGGCGACGACAATGCGGAATCGAGAGCCTGCCGGAGAGAGTCGTCGGGATGGAACAGCGAGCCGCCGCCAAAAGTGCAGTCGTACAACGCGCCGCCGCTGCGGTGCAATTCCACGCCTTCGGCGTTGATCCACCCGTAGGGCGTTCCGTCAGGCTTGATGATCAGCACCCAATCATTCGGTTCAAGCCGCAGCTCGTCGATCCCAGACTCGGCGACGGACCGGACATCGTGCAGCCGAAGGCCCGTCGAGTGTCGCCACTGCAGGCCACGGTAGCCGCGGTCGGCGCCGACGAAACCAGCCACGAAATCGCTTGCGGGGTTGGACAACAACCGCGCCGGCTCGGCGTACTGCTGCAACACACCACCGCGGCCGAACACCGCCACCTTGTCGCCGAGCTTCAGCGCCTCGTCGATATCGTGGGTGACGAACACGATGGTCTTGTGCAATTCGGCTTGCAGCCGCAGGATCTCGGTCTGCAGCTCTTCACGGACCACCGGGTCGACCGCGCTGAACGGCTCGTCCATCAACAGGATCGGCGGGTCAGCGGCCAGTGCCCGCGCTACGCCGACGCGTTGTTGCTGACCGCCGGACAATTGGGCCGGAAAACGGTTGGCGAGCTTGAGATCCAGTCCGACACGTTCGAGCACACCCAGCGCCGCCTTGCGGGCCGTGCGGCGCGATTCGCCCTTGAGCACAGGCACGGTCGCGACGTTGTCGACCACCCGCTGGTGCGGCATCAACCCTGCGCTCTGGATGACGTAACCGATGCCCAACCGCAGCTTGACCGGATCGACCTTGGTGACGTCGTCGCCGTTGACCGTCAAGGCGCCCGACGTCGGGTCGATCATCCGGTTGATCATCCGCATGGATGTTGTCTTGCCGCAGCCAGACGGTCCGACGAACACGGCGAGTGTGCCATCGGGAACGTCGAGAGTGAGGTCGTCCACGGCGACCGTGCCGTCGGG
>DATFCF010000018.1:0-4996 GCA_035253445.1 Mycobacterium sp. | reverse complement strand
CGTGCGCACGTTGGTGTGGCAGCGCTGGCCGACGACGGGCCTGGCCGCGCCCGTGTCCTCGGCCGCCGAATACGACAAACTCGTGGCCGACCTGGTGGCAAGCGGCGTGATCACGGATGCCGGGATGGTGTACTTCGACGTCCGTCCGGCCGTCGCAGCGCCGACGCTGGAACTGCGGGTGTGTGACAGCTGCCCCTTGGTGGACACCATCGTGTTGATCGCCGGGCTCTTCCGGGCTCTGGTCGAACGCGAGGTGCAGGGGCTCCGCGCAGGTGTCCCTGCGGTCGAGGTGTCGCCGCCGCTGGGCAGGGCCGCGGTGTGGCGGGCGGCCAGGTCTGGTCTGGAGGGTGAGCTGGTCGACATTCGCGGTCCGGTCAGCCGGCCCGCAGGCGAGGTCCTCACCGAACTCGTGCGCTTGCTGCGTCCGCAGCTGGAGGCGGCGGGGGACTGGCACATGATCACCGAGCTCACCCACCAGGCGCTCACCGCAGGCACATCGGCCACCCGTCAGCGCCGCGCGTTGCGCCGTCGCGAGCGCCTCACGGATGTCGTCGACCAACTCCTCGCAGAGACCGCCGGCACCTGCCCGGACGCGGCGGAAGACGTAATCGGAGACCGCTCAGCGCTTTTCGAATACCCACCCGACCCCGAATCCGGCCCAGCCGATGCGGCCGCCACGGTCAGCTACGACGAAACCGCCGATCCCAGCGGGCGATGACCCGGCCAAACGAGTGCACAGCGTGACGTTGGCATGGGGGCTGGCGGCCATGTGGTTGCCGAGTGTGCAAGGTTAGTTTCGTGGGAGAGCAGGTACGCCGGGTCTACGGCGCGTCGATGTCGCCTGACGCGACCGCGTTCGCACACCTCGTCGACGATGGCGGTTATCCGCGGGCGGTGCAGCGCTTTCTGCGAGGCTGGCGGGCCAGTTCGTCGCGTGACGTCGAACTCCCTGTGGAAGGCGCCGTCAACCGGGTCCTGCACTCGGCCGACGGCCATTGGCTGGCGTGCCAGGTCGCCCCCGAGGGCGGAACACGCAACCAGATCTGGGTGGTGACAACCGATCCCGACGACAGAGACGCGCGCCGGATCGACTCTTGGCCCGACAGCGCTCTGGAAGGCACCGCCGAGCTGATCGGCTGGGACGGCACCCAGGTGGCGGCCATCCTCACCGGCGAGGACGGTGTCGGCAGCTCATGTCTGATCAATCCGGTGGACGGCACGACCGTCGTGCTGGACCGCCGCTCGAGCGGCCGACTGGTCGACTCATGGGCGGGCGCAGCCCTGGTGCGCGTCGGGCCCCGCGGCTATCGCGATCTGATCATGCTGCGCGGTCTAACCGAAATCGCCTTGCTGCCATATGATCCCGGCTCGACCACCGATATTGGGATCATTCTTGACGACCACCACCCGCGCCGACTGCGGGCAGGCGTCGAAGGCGAAAACTACGAGCTGTACCACCCGGCGAAGACGTACGGACTGGGTAGCGCCGATGGGTTCGTGCGTGCGCTGATTCGCAGCGAAAACGGCGCAGAGCACGCGCGACTGCTGGAAGTCACCACCACCCCCGACGGCGTGTCGTATCAGGTGGTCGCCGAGCGTGACGGTTACGAACTGGACGAGTTCACTGTCAGCGACGACCTCTCGACGGTGGCGCTGTTGTGGAACCTCCACGGCGCGAGCGAGTTACAGATCCTCGAACTTGCCGACAACACTTTGCACGAGCCCATTCCGCTGCCCGGCATGGTCGCAAGCGAACTCAGCATCAGCGCGGGCGGATCGATGTTGGCGATGACCGTTGAAGGCCCATCGACGCCAGCGACGGTCGAGCTGGTCGACCCCCGCACCCGTGAATGGGAACCCGTCGACCGCGAACCCAGCACCGGGCCGGTCGCCTCGGACCCGACGCTGGAAACGGTCACCGCCCGCGACGGGCTGCAGTTCACCGGATGGCTGTTTCGCCCGCGCGCGGACACCGAACAGATCGGCGCGATGCTGTTCTTGCACGGCGGGCCGGAAGGTCAGGGACGGCCGGGGTACAACGAGTTCTTTCCGCCGCTGCTGGAGGCCGGCATCAGCGTCTTCCTGCCGAATGTACGGGGCTCCGGGGGATTTGGCCGCTCGTTCATGCATGCCGACGACAGGGAGCGCCGATTCGCCGCGATCGACGACGTCGCCGATGCGGTGCGGTTTCTGGTGGACAACGACCTCGCACCAGCGGACCGCATCGCCTGCTGCGGATGGTCCTACGGCGGTTATCTGACGCAGGCGGCGCTGACCTTTCACCCCGAGCTGTTCGCCGCAGGCATCAGCATCTGCGGCATGAGCGATCTGAACGCGTGGTACCGCAACACCGAACCGTGGATCGCTGCCGCGGCGTATCCCAAATACGGTCACCCGGTCAGCGACCGCGAACTGCTGGAGCGGTTGTCGCCGCTACAGCGGGCACACGCACTGAGGGCTCCGCTTCTGCTTGTGCACGGCGCCAACGACACCAATGTGCCGCCAAGTGAATCACAGCAAATGTTCGAGGAGTTGCGATCCCGTAACCGCAGGGTCGAACTGCTGATGTTCGACGATGACGGGCACGAGATCGACAAGCGCGAGAACCGTGCGGTGCTGGTCAAGGCCATGTCCGAGTGGCTTATCTCCGCGTTCGGCGCGAACGCGGACATCGTGACCGAAACGTCGCTGTAGCCACGTTTGGAGAAATTGTCTGCCGGGTAAACACGCTGCGCGCGCCTCTCAGAGGCGCTAACACGAATGGAGGCGCAGCATGAGAGGTGGCGGAATCCTCGGCGTCATTGTGCTCGTCTGGCTACTGATCGGCGTGGTAGCCGCCTATCAGCGTGACTACTTCACAGGCGGCGAAACCAATTGCGCCACAGCGGGCAGCATCGCATTGACCGTGGTCGCCGGACCGCTCAACTACGCGGGTGTCAATCCAAAGGTGACTGACTGCAATGTTCCGCAGCCCAGCCAGTAGCCCACTGGCACTTAACAATTCACGAGAAATGGAGTAACCAATGATTGTCCTGGGTGCCATCTTGCTCATTCTTGGGCTGATATTCGGCATATCAATCCTGACCTACATCGGCGTCGTACTGCTCGTCATCGGCGCGGTCTTCTGGATCCTCGGATCAGTCGGACGGCCCGTCGGTGGTCGGAAAGTCTGGTATTAACGCCTAGCGCCGAATCCGGCCGAGGTCAGCGCGGCGACCGTCATCGTTCGTAAGACGGCGCGTGAGTTGACCTCGGCCGCTTTTGTTGTGCTGGGCTGCACCGAATGTGGTGTCGAGTTCAACAATCCGAACGTCGCGTGCGCCATCAATCGGGCGTCGGTTTCGTTGAGCGAGTCGTTCAGTTGCCGGAGTACGTCGACCCAGATCTCGACGTACTGCCGTTGCGCCTTGCGAACCTGGCGCTTCGCGGTCAGCGGGAGATGGCCGAGATCTCGGTCCTGAATCCGGATCAAGTCCGGTTCGCCAAGCGTGAAGTCCAAGTGGAAGTCGACCAGCCCGTCGAGCGCATCTGCCGGGTCGTCTGCTCGCGCGACGACGTCGGTGGCGCCGGCAAGCAGCCGGGTACTGATTCCGACGAGCAGCTCGACCAGTAGCGCCTCCTTGTTCGGGAAGTGCCGGTATATCGCGGGGCCGCTGACACCAGCGGCGGCGCCAATGTCCTCCAGCCGCACCGCCAGGTATCCGCGCTCGGCGACCAGCCGCTCGGCCGCCGCGATCAGCGCAGAGCGGCGATCGGATTTGGCTCGGCTGCGCGGCGTGCCGGCAGGCATTGACGCCGGAACGGTCGTCGACATGGCGCCTCCCGCCTGCTGGTGGACATTTCGGTTAATCGTGACTAACATACCATGAGTTAGTCACGATTAACTCAAACGAACGGGTTCTGGATGACGGCACCGCCGATAACCCACCGCGACGCGCACCTCGAGCTGGTCGGACAGCTGCGGGCCAAGCTCGAGGCCGCCGCTCTCGGCGGTCCCGAACGCGCCCGCAAGCGTCATGTCAGCCGCGGCAAGCTGCTGCCCCGTGATCGTGTCGACGGTCTACTCGACCCCGGCAGCCCCTTCCTGGAGCTCGCGCCCCTGGCCGCCGACGGCTTGTATGACGACGAATGCCCGGGTGCGGGAATGATCGCCGGCATCGGCCGCGTCTCGGGCCGCGAGTGCGTGATCGTCGCCAACGACGCCACGGTGAAGGGCGGCACGTACTATCCGATCACCGTCAAGAAGCACCTACGCGCCCAGGAGATCGCCGGACAGAACCGGCTGCCGTGCATCTATCTGGTGGACTCCGGCGGAGCATTCCTGCCCCGCCAGGACGAGGTGTTCCCCGACCGCGACCATTTCGGTCGGATCTTCTATAACCAGGCCAACCTCAGCGCCAAAGGCATTCCCCAAATCGCCGCCGTACTCGGCTCCTGCACCGCGGGCGGAGCATACGTGCCCGCAATGAGCGACGAAGCCGTGATCGTGCGCAACCAGGGCACCATCTTCCTCGGTGGTCCGCCGTTGGTGAAGGCCGCCACGGGTGAAGTCGTTACCGCGGAAGACCTTGGTGGTGGCGATCTGCATTCCAAAATCTCAGGGGTCACAGACCATTTGGCCCACGACGACCGCGACGCACTGCGGATCGTCCGCCGTATCGTCGACACGCTGGGGCCACGTTTGCAGCCGCCGTGGGACGTAACGCCGACCGTTGATCCCGTTGCCGACCAGACCGAGCTTTACGATGTCGTGCCGGTTGACCCGAGAGTGCCGTACGACGTCCACGAGGTTGTCAACCGGATCGTCGACGGCGGCGAGTTCGCCGAATTCAAGGCGTCCTACGGCACCACCCTGGTCACCGGCTTCGCGCGCATCCACGGCCACCCGGTCGGGATCGTCGCGAACAACGGCGTGCTGTTCTCCCCGTCCAGCCAGAAGGGCGCGCACTTCATCGAGCTGTGCGATCAGCGCGGCATCCCCCTGCTGTTCCTGCAG
>DATFCF010000017.1:0-10862 GCA_035253445.1 Mycobacterium sp. | reverse complement strand
GTGACCTGGACCGGACGAAAGGCGACCATAGGATGACCGAGGACGGGCGTAGGCCGATCCGCCGCGCATTGATCAGCGTCTACGACAAGACGGGACTTGCTGAGCTGGCTCGCGGCCTGCACGACGCAGGTGTAGGTATCGTGTCGACCGGTTCGACGGCGAAAACCATTGCGGCCGCCGGTGTCCCGGTAACGCCAGTCGAGGAGGTCACCGGCTTCCCTGAGGTGCTCGACGGCCGGGTCAAGACTCTGCATCCTCATGTGCACGCCGGCCTGCTGGCCGATCAGCGCAAGCCCGAACACGTTTCGGCTCTCGCGGAACTGGGAATCGCCGCGTTCGACCTCGTGGTGGTCAACCTCTATCCGTTCACCGAGACTGTCAACTCCGGTGCCAGCGTTGACGAATGCGTCGAGCAGATCGACATCGGGGGACCGTCGATGGTGCGCGCGGCCGCGAAAAACCATCCCAGCGTCGCGGTGGTTGTCGACCCTCTGGGCTACGACGGCGTGCTGGCGGCGGTGCGAGTCGGCGGCTTCACCCTCGCCGAACGAAAGATTCTGGCGTCATTGGCGTTTCGGCACACTGCTGAGTACGACGTGGCCGTGGCGTCGTGGATGGGCTCGGTATTGGCGCCCGAGGAGCCTGCGCAGAAATTGCCAGCTTGGGTGGGCGCCACGTGGAAGCGTGCGTCAGTGCTGCGGTACGGGGAGAACCCGCATCAGCAGGCCGCGCTGTACAGCAATGACGCCGCGTGGCCCGGTCTCGCGCAGGCCGAGCAGTTGCACGGAAAAGAGATGTCCTACAACAACTACACCGACGCCGACGCAGCTTGGCGCGCGGCGTTCGATCACGAAGAGATCTGCGTGGCGATAATCAAGCACGCCAACCCGTGTGGCATCGCGATCTCCTCGGTTTCCGTCGCCGACGCGCATCGCAAGGCCCACGATTGCGATCCGCTGTCGGCGTTCGGCGGAGTCATCGCCGCCAACACCTCGGTCAGCGTCGAGATGGCCGAGACCGTCGCCGACATCTTCACCGAAGTGATCATCGCGCCCGCATACGAGCCCGGCGCGGTGGAAGTCCTTGCGCGCAAAAAGAATATCCGCGTGCTGGTGGCATCCGAGCCGCAACAAGGCGGTACCGAGTTCCGCCAAGTCAGCGGCGGTCTGCTGCTGCAGCAGCGCGACGAGTTGACCGCATCCGGTGACGACCCGACCAACTGGACGCTGGCAACTGGGTCGCCGGCCGATCCTGCCACGTTGGCCGACCTCAAGTTTGCGTGGCGCACCTGCCGGGCGGTGAAGTCCAACGCCATCGTCGTCGCCGCCAACGGCGCAACCGTCGGAGTCGGTATGGGCCAGGTCAACCGCGTCGACGCGGCCCGCCTCGCCGTGCAGCGCGGCGGCGACCGGGTGCGCGGCGCGGTCGCGGCCTCCGACGCGTTCTTCCCGTTCCCCGACGCGCTGGAGACGCTGACGGAGGCCGGGGTGACGGCCATCGTGCATCCCGGCGGGTCGATGCGCGACGACCTGGTAACCGAGGCGGCGGCCAAGGCGGGCATCACGCTCTACCTCACCGGTGCCCGTCACTTCGCGCACTGACGAGGCGTTCACCTTGGCGACACCTCGTGGTCGCCACTAGGTGCTATGCCTTTGCCCATGAACATCGGCCGGAAAGTGCTGGGCGCCATGGGAATCGTCGTCATCCTCGTCTCGGGCGTGTCGTGTTCCACGGACTCGAGCGCGTCGTCGACGTCAGCGAACCAGTTCACCACGAGCGTCGATCAGGCGCTGACGCTGGCACCGGCGCAGCTGTTGGCGGCTACCGGCGGCGCCACGCCGGTAGCGTTCGCTGCACCGGAGAATGGAACGATCAGCCACGGCCCAGGCGGCAGCATCGTCTACACCCCCAACAAGGGCTTCTCGGGCACCGACCAATTGCAGGTGACCACCACGGACTCGGTCAAGCTCTACGCCGTCGACACCCCGCCGATCGCGACCGTCGGTGACGTGGAGATCCAGAGCAGCGCCAACGGGTCGGCCATCGCGGTGGTGCCCGGCAACGCGGAGGAGATCTACGGGCTCACCGACCGCGGACCCAACGTGGACGGGCGCACCGACGGCGAGAAAGTGTTGCCGGTTCCCGACTTTCATCCCCAGATCGGCGTATACCGGCTCAGTGACGGCACCGCGACACCCGGGAAGACCATCACGCTGTCGGGGCCAGACGGAAAGCCGCTCTTGGGCCTTGTTGATCCGCAGGCCAACACCGGCGAGTCCTTGGTGACGATCGACGGCAAACCGCTGCCTACCTCCGATCACGGCCTCGACACCGAGGGCCTGGTCGCCCTTGCCGATGGCACCTTCTGGGTCTCCGACGAGTACGGGCCGTACATCGTCCACTTCGACGCGAATGGCAAAGAGCTGGAAAGGCTTTCGCCGTTCAATGGTTCGCTGCCGCGGGAATTGTCGTTGCGCGGCGCCAATCAGGGGATGGAAGGCCTGACAATCACCCCTGACGGCTCCACGCTGGTCGGCATCATGCAATCGGCACTGAAGACGCCTGGTCTCGAGGGTTCGGCGAAATCGGTTCCGCTGACGCGAATCGTCACGGTCAACCTCGCGACCAAGGCCGTCAAGGAATACCTTTATCCGCTCGCGAACCCACAAGAGACGAAGGTGGCGGTCTCCGAGATCACCGCGCTGACCGACACCACGTTCCTGATCGACGAGCGCGACGGCGAGCTTCTACCCGACGGCAACAAGAAGATCTACGTCACCGACATCGCCGGGGCCACAGACGTCGGACCCGGGGCCACGGTGCCGGGCACCACTTATCGTGCCGACGCCGGCGGACTGCAGGTGGACGGTAAGCCGATCGAGACATTCGTCGGGGTGAGCACCGACGCCGCCGCGACCGAGAAGCTGAAAGCTGCGGGCATCACCGTCGCATCCAAGACGCTAAAGCTCGATCTCAGTGCCTTGCTTGTCGAACTCAACGCCAAGGGCGAGTTCTTCGGACACGACAAGGTCGAGGGCCTGGCCACCCCGGATGACGGTAAGACGCTGGTGATCGCTAACGACAGCGACTTCGGCCTGGCGGGCATCGAATCTGACACGCCGCCGTTCGCGCTGAAGCCAAAGACGCTCGCCAATGGCGGGCAGGACACCGGCGAGTTCCTCGTCGTCGACACCACCAAACTGCCGACGCAAACTCGCACGGTGACGGTACCTATCAAGGTCGGTTGAGTCCCTCACGCACTGAGGCACTGACGACCCTGCGCAAAACGTCGACTTTTGGCGGCGTGTCGAGTGCAGACACGCGCGCTCGACGGGGCGGCTATGTTTCACAGCATGGTGATTTCGCCAAGGAATGTCGCTGTGCTGCTGGCAGTGCTGACAGTGCTGATGAGTTCGTGCACGCGATACGTCGACGATGCCCGGGCGGTCGCCGGTGCCGATCGGTCACCCATCTCCGCAGGCGATGCGTCACAGTGCGAGACAGTCGATGCGCCCTTGACGACGATCCCGGACAAAGGCGTCGAGGAGCCGGTGATGAAGATTCCGCAACCGGAAGGTTGGGATCGGTCGACGATGATGGATTCGGAGCTGATCCGCTTCGCGATGGCCAATCGAAGCCTCAGCAAGGACGGCTTCGCATCAAACGTGGTGGTGACGTTGGAGAGCGCTCCCGGCATCGAAGACCCGGATGTGGTGTTCGACACCATGCGCTCGGCGCTCGAGTCTGATTTCGGCGCCACCGATCTGCGCACTTCCGATCACACGCTGTGCGGTCTGCCCGCTCAGACCATGGAGTATCAGACACCGCCGCTGGGCGATATCGCCGCGCACCCGGGGATGGCGGTTGTCGCCGTTCTCCAAACCGAGGACATGACGTACGCGGCGAGCGTGACTGTCCAGAGCACTGACGCCGAAAACCCGGACTATCAGCGCGACGCAGACATGATCCTGACGGGCTTCCAAATGCTGCCGCCGTCTGAGTCGTGAGGACCCCTGGCCGGGGGAAGCACTGCCGCTCCTCGACGGCAGTCGTAGCGTGGAGTGGTGACCCAACCCCATGATCTGCCCCGGACCGTCGGCGAACTGAAGACCTCCGGTCATCGCGAGCGGGGCGTCAAAGCCGAAATCCGGGAGAACTTGCTGGCAGCGCTGGGCTCAGGCGCCGCAGGAGAAGAAGTGTGGCCGGGCATCCTCGGCTTCGAGGACACCGTCATCCCGCAGCTCGAGCGCGCCCTGATCGCCGGGCACGACGTGGTGTTGCTCGGTGAACGCGGACAGGGCAAGACACGGCTGCTGCGCGCCTTGACCGGGCTGCTCGACGAATGGACTCCGATCATCGCCGGGGCTGAGCTCAACGAGCACCCGTACTCACCCATCACGCCCGAGTCCATTCGGCGCGCGGCCGATTCAGGTGACGACCTTCCTGTGGCATGGATTCACCGCAGCGAGCGCTACACCGAGAAGCTGGCCACCCCGGACACCAGCGTGGCCGACCTCGTCGGCGACATCGACCCGATCAAGGTGGCCGAGGGCCGCAGCCTCGGCGATCCCGAGACCATCGCCTACGGCCTCATTCCGCGGGCGCATCGCGGCATCGTCGCGGTCAACGAGTTGCCCGACCTTGCCGAACGCATCCAGGTGTCGATGCTGAACGTGATGGAGGAGCGCGACATCCAGGTGCGCGGCTATACCTTGCGGCTGCCGCTGGACGTGCTCGTTGTCGCCAGTGCCAATCCCGAGGACTACACCAACCGCGGTCGCATCATCACGCCGCTGAAGGACCGGTTCGGCGCCGAGATCCGCACCCACTATCCGCTCGAGCTCGATGCCGAAGTGGGCGTCGTCAAACAGGAGGCGCACCTGGCCGCCGAGGTGCCCGAGTACCTGCTGCATGTCCTCGCCCGGTTCGCTCGCTATCTACGCGAGTCCCGATCGATCGACCAGCGCTCCGGCGTATCGGCGCGGTTCGCGATCGCCGCCGCCGAGACCGTCGCCGCAGCCGCCCGGCATCGTTCCGCCGTACTGGGCGAACAGGATCCGGTGGCGCGGGTGGTCGACCTGTCCACCGTGATCGACGTGCTGCGCGGAAAGTTGGAGTTCGAATCCGGTGAGGAGGGCCGCGAGCAGGCGGTCCTCGAGCACCTGTTGCGACGGGCGACCGCGGACACCGCACAGCGGCTGCTGGGCGGCATCGATGTCGGGCCGTTGGTGGTGGCGATCGAGAACGGGTCGGCGATCACCACCGGCGAACGCGTTTCGGCCAGGGACGTGCTGGCCGCGGTGCCCGAAGTGCCTGCGATTGCCGATGTCCAGAAGCGGCTGGGCGCGCAGTCCGACGGCCAGCGGGCGGCCGCGGTGGAACTGGCCCTCGAGGCGTTGTATCTGGCGAAGCGGATCGACAAGGTGTCCGAAGAAGGCGAAACGGTCTATGGCTAAACACCGATCGGCTCGGGGGCACGGGCGATCGTCGCGTTACTCGGCCTACACCGGCGGCCCGGATCCGCTGGCGCCGCCGGTCGACCTGCGCGACGCGTTGGAGCAGATCGGTCAGGACGTGATGGAGGGCACCTCGCCGCGACGGGCGTTGTCCGAGCTGTTGCGGCGGGGCACTGAAAGTATGCGTGGTGCCGACAAGCTCGCGGCGGAGGCCAACCGTCGGCGCCGAGAATTGCTGCAGCGCAACAATCTGGACGGCACACTGGCCGAGATCAAAAAGCTGCTCGACGAGGCGGTGCTGGCCGAGCGCAAGGAACTTGCCCGCGCGCTCGACGATGACGCCAGGTTCAACGAGCTCCGTATCGAGTCGTTGCCCCCGTCGCCTGCCAAGGCCGTGCAGGAACTGTCCGACTATGACTGGCGCAGCCCCGAGGCGCGCGAAAAGTATGAGCAGATCAAGGATCTGCTCGGCCGCGAGATGCTCGATCAACGCTTCGCCGGGATGAAGCAAGCGCTGGAGAACGCCACCGACGAGGACCGCCAGCGCGTCAACGAGATGCTCGATGACCTGAATGACTTGCTGGACAAGCATTCTCGCGGCGACGACACGCAGCAAGACTTTGACGACTTCATGAACAAGCACGGCGAGTTCTTTCCGGAGAACCCGCGCAACGTCGAGGAGTTGCTGGACTCGCTGGCCAAGCGCGCCGCCGCGGCGCAGCGGTTCCGCAACAGTCTCTCGGCTGAGCAGCGCGCCGAGCTGGATGCGTTGGCGCAGCAAGCATTCGGCTCACCGTCGTTGATGAACGCGCTGAATCGACTCGACTCGCATCTGCAAGCGGCCCGGCCGGGGGAGGACTGGGCCGGCTCGTCACGATTCTCGGGTGACAATCCGATGGGCATGGGCGAGGGCACGCAAGCGCTTGCTGACATCGCCGAGCTCGAGCAGCTCGCCGAGGCGCTCTCGCAAAGCTATGCAGGGGCGACGATGGACGACGTCGACCTGGATATGCTGGCCCGCCAGCTCGGTGACGAAGCCGCGATCGACGCGCGTACGCTTGCCGAACTCGAGCGGGCGCTGATGGATCAGGGATTTCTGGACCGCGGCTCGGACGGGCAGTGGCGGCTGTCGCCCAAGGCGATGCGCCAGCTGGGTCAGACAGCGTTGCGGGATGTGGCGCAACAGCTTTCGGGCCGACACGGAGAGCGCGACACCCGTCGCGCGGGTGCGGCCGGCGAGCTGACCGGCGCAACGCGGCCATGGCAGTTCGGCGACACCGAACCGTGGAATGTCACGCGCACGCTGACCAACGCGGTGCTGCGTACCGCGGGGACGGACGTTTCGGCGGAAGACCGCTCCTCACATATTCGAGTCACGGTCGAGGACGTCGAGATCTCGGAGACCGAGACCCGCACGCAGGCCGCGGTGGCCCTGCTGGTCGATACCTCGTTCTCGATGGTGATGGAGAACCGGTGGCTGCCGATGAAGCGCACGGCGCTGGCGCTGAACCACCTTGTCAGCACGCGGTTCCGTTCGGATGCGTTGCAAATCATTGCGTTTGGCCGCTATGCCAGGACCGTTTCGGCGACCGAACTGACCGGACTGGAAGGCGTATACGAACAGGGCACCAACCTGCACCACGCGCTGGCCCTGGCCGGGCGGCACCTGCGTCGCCATCCCAATGCCCAGCCCGTCGTGCTCGTCGTCACCGACGGCGAGCCCACTGCGCATCTCGAGGGCACTGACGGCGAGGGGTCTGCGGTGTTCTTTGATTACCCGCCACACCCGCGCACGCTCGCGCACACAGTGAAGGGCTTCGACGATATCGCCCGGCTGGGGGCGCAGGTGACGATCTTCCGGCTCGGAAGTGACCCCGGTTTGGCGCAGTTCATCGACCAGGTCGCGCGCAGAGTCGAGGGCCGCGTCGTCGTGCCTGACCTGGACGGGTTGGGTGCCGCGGTGGTCGGCGACTATCTGCGTTCGCGGCGGCGCCGGTAGATACGTCGAGCAGCAAACCCTGCGCGAGGTTGCCGCTACGGCATTCGCAAACCGTACAGAACGCGGAGAACTGCTTAGCACCTGCGTTAGCTGCAGTTCAGGGCATTCCGGGGAAAGTCCAGATATTTGCGTGGTTGACCTCTCAGCCACTGCCAACCCGTACCGACACCCAGTACAGTGTCACGGATGTGGCCCCTGGGGTTAGCTAACGTCGATTGAGAAGTGGTTTTGCTAGTTGGCAAACCCGCGAAGAATGTTTGCGTGTTATTCTCAGCTGATCCTCAGTTAAGGCGTAAGTTCTCCTTACCGACTTCAACTAGCGCAAGAAGGGGCACCTCAAGATGGAAGTTCGTCCCTACGTCACCGCAGGCGTAGCAATCGCGAGCGCCGGCGCTCTCATAGCTGCCATGCCGGCGGTTATCGAGCCACTCGTCACTAACGATGTGAAGATCGCCGCAGCCGACCCCAACGTCTCGTCCCGGGACGTCGCGCTGACCGCCACCCTCGAGGAATTCATCGACGCCTTCTTCGAAGGCGGATTCACCGACGTGACGCAACTATGGCTGACCAGCAACAACGCCGACCCGGCCCAGCGGAACTTCATTGACGCGTTCTTTGATGGCTCAAGCGACGCAGATTACGAATACCCGGGTGGGTTCTCCGAGGTGGTCCGTCGATGGCTCCTGTGGAACACCGCTGACCCGAATCAGATCGCTGCGATCAGGCAACTCTTCGGTGGCGGGTTCTCTGAGGTGGCGCAGCAGTTCCTTATCGGCCAAACCACCGACCCGGTGCAGGAGAAGTTGATCAACGGGTTCTTCGACGGTGGCGAGGATCCAGCTGACACCGTCGATTACGAGTATCCGGGCGGGTTCTCGTGGGTGGCGCGGCAGTGGCTTATCGACAACACCGCTGATCCGAATCAAGAGGCTGTGATCAACCAGTTGTTCGGCGGCGGGTTCTCCGAGGTCGCGCGGCAGTGGATGCTCCTCAACAACGTCGACCCCGCTACAGACGTTGGTATCAACGGCTTCTTCGACGGCGGGTTCTCGGAATTGGCGAGGCTGAACCTGGTTTCCCGAACCGCCGACCCGGTTCAGCAGGAGCTGATCAACGGGTTCTTCTCGGGCGGGGCTTCGGAGGTGGCCCGGCAGTTCCTGGTCGCGGCCACACCTGACTCGTCGGTGAACGAGAACATGATCAACGTCTTCTTCGATGGCTATCCGTTCGCGATTCCCGCGGTCCCGGATAACCCGGAGACGCCAGATGTTGATGAGAGCGTTCCTGCCGTTCCTGCCGGCAAGGCTGGGTTCGTCGGACTGATCCACTACATCATCGACGGGCTGATGGGTACCGCGCCGCCGCCGGCGGCGCCCCTCGCTCCGGCGGCGGAGCCCGAGGCAACCCTGCTCGCCACGGCGGCCGGACCGCAGGCCGACTTGCCCGAGGCGAACGAGCCGATCAATCCAACCGCTCGCACCGTCGTGGTGGACACGAATCCGCCAGCCGCGGTGGATGATTCGGCGACTGCGGCGGCTGTCCCTGTCGCGGCACTCGCACCGGCGCCCGCGCCGTCTGCAGCCCCCGCGCCGCCCGCAACTCCGGTGGCCGAGGAAGGCGAAGAAGGCGAAGAAGGCGCCGCCGAGAACCCGGGCAACAAGTTCGAGCCTGCTCCGATCCTCGTGTTCGGCAACAACGGCAAGAGGGAGAATCCGTGGCGCAAGGCTTGGCATGACGCCATCAACAACGCGACGGGTGGTGGTTCGACCACCCCTGACGCAGCGCCCGACAACTCTGGCGATCCCGAGTAAGAGCTCCCAACCACGCCCATCGGCCCCCTTCGCGAGGAGGGGGCCGATGTCTTGGGCTAGGGGCCTTGCGCTTCTTGCGCTTGACGCCGACGCTGCCGCGGAGCGAGAAGCAGCGGATCAGCACGCACGGCGCCCCTCACCGGCGACACTCTGGTGAGACGTGCCCGACATCCTTTAGATTCACGTCCACCTCTGGTGAAGGTGTCACCCTCTCCGGCACATTCCACCGGCCGCGATCCTTGTTTTGGCGCGGTCTATCGAATGGGTGGCGCGCCGCATCGAGGGCAGGTGATGGTGCCGGATCTTGACGGGTTGGGAGGCGCGGCGCTCGGCGATTCGAGGCGAAGGCGAACGGGCTGGCTGTCCGACTTCGTGCAGATTCAGCAAACAACCGCACGCCTGGCGGGAATTTGATGCGTGCCACCAACGAGCGGCGTGTGGATATTTTGACGCCAGGGTAAGTCCTGGTGGGGACGCGCGCAAGACAGCCGATGAAGGTAAGGTCAGCGCGTCGGCGAGGTTGGACGGCAGCATAATTCAGCAGATCCTGCATTGCGACATGTGGTGTTAGCGACTACTCGCGGCGTACCATTCTTCGTTGAGTTGGCAAACATTTGTAGAGGTTTTCAAGATCTTTCTCAGGTTCTGCTCAGCGAAAGCGTACGTTGCGTATATACCTACCTCCACGCGCCTCAAAGGGGGGATCTCAGATGGAAGTTCGGCCATACGTCAAAGCAGGCGTAGCAGTAGCCAGTGTCGGCGCACTCATTGCTGCCATGCCGGCGATCACGCCCCCTGCGACACCTCCAGACGTCTCGGTCGCCGCGGCCGTCCCAGACAGTGTTTACGCGGATGTCGCACTGCGGCAGAGCACACAGGATCTGTTCAACGCCTTCTTCAGTGGCTACCCGGACACAACCGGACCCGCCGGCGCGGTCGGCCTGGCTCTGCTGTTCTCCGACGAAGTGTTCGGCGAAGGGTCGCTGCCTTCCGTGTTTGTCTCTGATGGGTTCGTCGGTGTGGCGGATCTGTTGACGACCGATATCCCGTTGGTCAACAGCTTCGTCACTGGTGGGATCGTCGGGCTGGCGCAGGAGTTGGTCGGGACCGAGCCCGTGGCCACCGCATTCCTTGAGGAGGGGTTTGTCGGGGTGGCTCAGCTGTTGTCCGACGCATTGTTTGGCGACGATTCGCTGCCTTCCGCGTTCATCTCCGATGGGTTCGTCGGGGTGGCCCAGCTATTGTCCGACCAATTGTTTGGCGCAGAGTCGTTGCCTTCAAGGTTCGTCTCTGACGGCGTCGTCGGGGTGGCCGATTTCTTGACGGAGGGCAACGAGCTCGCCAACACGTTCGTCAATGGTGGGTTTGTGGCGGCGACGGAATTCGTGCTGTTGAGCCTCACCACCGACGAGGTTGTCCAGCAAGGTATCTCGTCGTTCTTCTCCGGGTATCCATTTGAAGATCCAGTGGATCCAATCAACCCAGTCGACGACCTACCGGCCGGCCCGGCCGGAATCGTGGGGCTGACCCACTACATCCTCGACCGGCTCGCCGGCAACCCGACGACGCCGCCGCCTTTTGACGAGGGGACCGAGG
>DATFCF010000016.1:0-4017 GCA_035253445.1 Mycobacterium sp. | reverse complement strand
CAGCCGTTCCTGCGGCAGGTTGCGCATCAGCTGGTAGAAGCCGGCCCCCTCGTCCCCCAATCGATTCGCGACGGGTATGCGCGCATCGGCGAAGCTCATCTCAGAGGTGTCCTGACCGTGCAGGCCGAGCTTGTCGAGGTTGCGACCCTTGTCGAAGCCCGGCGTCCCGTCCTCGATCACCATCAATGTCAGGCCGCCGTGCTTGTCCTCGCTCGTGCGTGCCGCAACGATCACCAGATCACAGTTCTGCCCGTTGGATATGAACGTCTTTGCGCCGTTGACGATGTAGTGATCGCCATCGCGCACCGCGCGGGTGCGGATCCCGGACAGATCGCTTCCCGCGCCCGGTTCGGTCATCGCGATCGCACCGATGAGGGTTCCGTCTGTCAGACCTGGCAGCCAGCGCTGTTTCTGCTCGGCGTTGGTGAGGTCGGTCATGTAGGGCCCCACGACGTCGTTTTGTAAGGCCAGACCCAATCCGGCGGATGCGTAACCCGAGCGGCCGAACTCCTCGTTGAGAACCGCGTTGAACCGGAAGTCGTCAACTCCTGCCCCGCCGTAGGGCTCCGGAGTGGCAAACAGCAGCATGCCGTGCTTGCCTGCCGAGGCGAACAAGGATCGATCGACCTGCTTGTTGCACTCCCAGCGGTCGAAGTTCGGTAACACGTCGGTTTCGATGAAGCGTGCCACCGTCTCGCGAAACTGTTCATGTTCATCACCGAAGACGGTGCGGTCGTTATCGTCGGATTGCGGTGTGCTCATCGGTCACTCCTTCGTTTTGGGCATGGGCATGGGCATGGGCATGGGCAAGGTCGGCGACTGGTGCTGATCAGCAGACCCATCCACAGGCAGTCGCACGCCTGCGACCGTCGCCAGATCCTCGAGTTCGTGCAGCCGGAACTTCTGCATCTTGCCGCTTGCCGAAGTCGGGATCGCATGGACGACATGCCATTCCACCGGCAATTTGGCCTTGGCCAGTCGCAGCGCGTCCAGATGACGCAGGTACGCGTCGGGACCCTGCCATTGCGCACCGGGCGTCAGAACCACCCAGGCGCCGACGGCCTCGCCGAACCGCTCGTCGGGAACCGCGGTGACCGCGACGGCCGCCAGGTCATCATGGCTCAGGAGGGCCTGCTCGATATCTTGCGTTGAGAACTTCTCGCCCCCGCGGTTGACGATGTCCTTGGTTCGGCCGGTCATCTTGACCCAGCGACCAGAGAGCACCCCAAGGTCGCCCGGGTAGAACCACCCGTCACTGTCGAACTGTGCCGACGTAATCGCGGCGTCGGTGTACCCGTCGAACAGTTGAGGTCCGCGGACCCGCAGTTCGCCTTCCGCTCCGTCCGGCAGGCGGACACCGTCGGCATCGACGGCCTCGATCTCCATGCCGGCCAACAACCGACCGTCCCATTCGCGGCGCATAGCCAAGGGATCACCCCGCGTTGCACCGGTGCATATACCCGCGGTCTCCGTCATTCCGTAGTGGCGGGTGACGAACACGCCAACCTCGTCGCCGGCCTCGATCAGTGTCGGCGGTATCGTCGCACCGGCGCACATGTAATGGGTGAGCCGATGGAGCTTGCCCTGTCCTGCCGCATAGCGGCTCACCAGGTCCTGAATGAACACAGTTGCGCCCATCATCACCGAAACACGTTCCCGGGCAATGACGTTGACGGCATCTTCTGGATCCCAACTCGGCAGTATCACTGAACGGGCTCCGAGGAACATCGGCAAGAGCAGTCCAGCGATCAAGCCACCGACGTGTGAAACGGGTGTCCCCGTCGCCACCACCGACGTTTCGTCCAAATCCGCGATCGCGGCCATGTTGCGCAGTTGCGCGAGCAGCGCCCGCGATGACAAATACGCTCCCTTGGGCGCCGACGTCGTGCCCGAGGTGTACAGCAGGAGCGCGGGTTGATCGGAGGGCGCGGGGCGCGGTAGTGCGCCGGCGCGCTCGGTCAGGTCGTGTCTGCGCGGGACCGCGGACCAGCTGCGTGCCTCGCCGCCCACCAGATACTTCAGAAGCGGAGTGTGGCCCAGTTCGCTCAGTAGTGCGTCCACCTCGGCGAACGGTTTGCGCATTCCCGCTCGGGCGGCTACCGCGACGACGCGGGGTAGTGCGCCCGCGAGGATCTGCCGGTTCTCGTGCTCGCGGTAGATCGGGATGACCGGCACGTTCACGGCGCCGATTCGGAAGGCGGCGGCCTGAAGCACCAAGGCCTCCAGGCAATTTGGCAACGCCACGACTACACGGTCGCCGGATGTCACACCGTGGGAGACCATGTGCGCTGCGACGTGCTCTACCCACGAGTCGAACTCGCGGTACGTCAGCCGTGTCTCATCGAACGCAAACAACTCGCGGTCGCCAATGCGTGATGCCTGCCATGAAAGCAGATCGCCGATGCTGTCGTCGGTCCACAGGCCGGCCGCGACGTACTGTCGAGCGTGCTCGGCCGACACAGGCATCGCGCATCCTTCGGTGCTAGTTACCGAGTCCAGACCACAACGAGATTGACCGTACACTGTGTTCGACTTTCGTCTCAACAATGTCGAACACCCTGTACAGTTTTCCTGCAGACGGTGCAGCGCCGTCGTCAGACGTGCGGGCCGATCGGCTGCAGGAGGGCACGACATGGGGCAGTTTCGCTATCTGATCACCACCGTGGAGGACGGGGTGGGGATTCTTCAGCTCAACCACCCCGAGAAGCGGAACGCGCTTGGCTGGGACCTGCACCACGAGATCCTCGCCGCCCTCGACGGGTGGGCCTATGACGACGGCGTGGCGGCCGTACTCATCATCGGCAACGAGGAGTACTTCTGCGCCGGTTGGGCGCTCGATGTGCTGCAGGATGCGAAGGACGCTGATCGCACCCGGTTCACCGACCTGGCGCTCAAGCTGATGTTGGCGATCTACGACTACCGCAAGCCGACCGTTGCGGCGGTCGCCGGCGTTGCGCCGGGCTATGGAATGGACCTCGCCAACATGTGCGACATCACCATTGCGGCGGAGACCGCAGCATTCGGGTCGACCCAGGTGAAGTACGCGATGAACGGCTTTTATCACGGCATGCTCGGCAAGATGAACACCCAGCGCGCCCGACGCATGTTGTTCACCGGTGACCCCATCTCGGCGCAGGAAGCGCTCAGGGTCGGTCTCGTCGACGAAGTTGTGCCGGTCGGCCAACTGCGTCACACCGCACTGCGGCTGGCCAAACAGATCGCTGAATCCGGGGCCGAACTCACCACTGTCCTGAAAGAAGTCGCGTTGCGTGCCCAGAATATGGACCATGTCAGTGCGACCACGTACGAGGTCCGTGTCACCCAGGATCTTGTCCAACGACGCCTCTTCAGTCACCAGATCGCCGAGGGGTTGCGAAGGCTGAAGTCGGGCACCAGCCGGGCCACTGAGCGCGTGGCGTCACGGTAGCGCCGAAATGGTCCCAGAACGAGCATCGGAAACCACCGCGCCAGTAGATTTTTGGTGCGTCGCCGCGGAGCCGCGATCGGTCGAGAGTCGATTCGGCCTGCGTGACTGCCTGCCGCGCGGTGAAGACAGCCACTGCACCGTCGATCTCGGGAAGTGGTCGCTCCAACCCGATGGACGCGTCCAAGCCGGAGCGCTCGCGATCGCAGCCGACCACATCACCGGGGAGGTGCCGTTCCTGCGGCGCCAGCCGGGCCGTTACTCGTTGACCACCGAGCTGACAATCGATTTCGCGGCGGTCATTGAACCCGACGCCACACTGCACCTGGAAGGGCGGCCCGTTCGCATCGAACAAGGTTCCGGCTTCGCGCAGGCCACGATGACAGGCGCGGACGGCAGCGTGGCAGCTTTCGCATCGACCAGAACGGTGTACGTGCCGGAAAGTTCGGGCGCGGGCGAGGGCGTTTGGCTGGCGGCGCCGCGCGAGACTGATTCTGCGGCAGTCACGATCGATGAACACTTGCAGTTCGAGTGCTCCTACGGGGACGGCACGGCTGAAGTGCGCCTCGAGGATTCCTCGGCCTGGGTAAACG
>DATFCF010000015.1:0-2031 GCA_035253445.1 Mycobacterium sp. | reverse complement strand
CCCCAGACCGGCCCCCAGCTAACCACTGGCGCTCCGATGACTCGACAGCAAAGACGTGTGGCAACTGCCCCCGCCGGGTAATCCTCGGACATGGAGAGTCAGCCGAAGATCCACCACCCCGAGGCGACCGACCCCCGGCCGCTGCACCGGATACTCGTCGCGGTCGGTTTGGTGCTGGCCGTTCTCGTCCTGATTGCGGTAGCAATCTACGCGGGCGCATTCATCATTCTGGCGCCCATGATGCAGTGACGCCGGTGATACCGCGCCCGCTGAACCCGTCTTCACCATCGTCAGGGTTCAGTACCCCGCCATGGTCGGCGGTCAAACATGCGACTTCGCCGTAGCGTCGTCGACGGACCTGGCCTGCGCCGTCCGGATCGGACCGACCGCTTGCTGGTCTGCCGCAACTCTGCGGGGTGGGCCGACCTACACGCCGAGGATCTCAATGCGCGGTTCAAGGAACTCGTCGGCGAGGAGTACTCCGTCAAGGATCTGCGCACGTGGCACGGAACGGTTCTCGGAGCTGCGGCGTT
Source organism: Mycobacterium sp. (assembly GCA_035253445.1). Lineage (GTDB taxonomy): Bacteria > Actinomycetota > Actinomycetes > Mycobacteriales > Mycobacteriaceae > Mycobacterium. Next base: position 1,498 of record DATFCF010000015.1, on the reverse strand, counting down.
CGTCGACGCCGATCCTCCGGTCAACAAGACGGCCATCAAACGCGTGGAATCGGCGGTGATGAAGGAGGTCGCCGAGGAGCTCGGCAACACCCCCGCGGTGGCGCGGTCGTCCTACGTCGATCCGCTTGTCGTGCAGGGTAACGAGCGGAGGTTGACGATCGCGCCGGCGGCCCGCCGCGCGGCGCGGACGAAGCGACCGCACGAGCGTCAGGCGACACTCGAACGCAGCACAGCGCGGTTGATCCGCAAGGTCGCCAAGGCCCAGACCCCCGTGAAATGTCTGCACCGCAAGCACATTGAGATGCTCGGCTATCAGTTGCGTTGCAACGCCGGACATCCACCCGATGACCGCCCGTTTCGGCGAGGACGCCCGGGGTATCCCGATTGTCATGCAAGACAGCGAAGAACTTCCCGACGACGTCCCGGTCACCGATGCCGTCGAACAACACCGGACAAGTAGCGAACCGATTCTCGATGAAGAGGCGTCCGCCCAACCGCCTGAAGAGGTGCCCCTCGAGGCGGCACCATCGGACTGGCAGGAACAGCTCGAAACCGTCGATCTCGACCCGGAACTCGAGGAAGGCAGATGACCCATCCCGACGGCCTGATCACCAATTAGACGGTGCCCCTACCGAACTGCGCCCGCGGGCCGAGACTCTTCGCCTGGCGGTGGGGTCGGCAGGGTCACATGACCCACTGGTGATGTATCAGCAGTACCCTGCGTCGATACGAGTCGAACTTGCGTACGTCCGACACAGCGCTGTTTTCGGCGCCCACAGTCGTGACGTCCCTAATTGTGTTGTCGCCGTGCGTTCTTCGTTGGTCGCCGGATCCTGGCTGCGCCTGCGCCTGCCCCCGATGACGACACATTCCCACTCGTCATCCATTCCGCATAGGTCGCCGAAGTTGTTGCCCGGTCAAACGCATTTTGATCGGCGCGAAGCCACGCCACGTTTAGGCCCGCCGAGCGTCGGGAATCCAAACGTTGCGTGGGGAAATCCTCCGCGTGCAACCCGCAAGACGGGTGGCGAGTCCGGCTCCGCTGAGGGCCGGATTTCCCCAAAGCTCAAGAAGTGGGCGCACAACCCATCCACTGAGTAGCGGAAAGGTGAGCATGAGCGAGAAGAAGAACACTGGCCCCGAAGAAGGCGTCAAGGGCGTCGTCGAAGACGTCAAGGGCAAGGCGAAGGAAGCGGTCGGCACCGTCACAGGACGTGACGACCTGGTCCGCGAGGGCAAGGCACAGCAGGACAAGGCCGACGCCCAGCAGGACGTCGCCAAGAAGGAAGCCCAGGCGGACTCGGCGCGCGCCGGCGCCAAGGCTGCCGAGAAGCGCCAACAGGCCGAGCAGCGGCCGTAACAAGTCCGACGGAAAAGGCCCAGCCATGTGGCTGGGCCTTTTTCTGGTCGGTCTAACTACTCGGTCGTTGTCGTTCTGCGTCGGGATGCTCTGCGTACCAACGCTCTTCGATACGACGAACTCGTAGGTGCTCGACGG
>DATFCF010000014.1:0-2559 GCA_035253445.1 Mycobacterium sp. | reverse complement strand
CCATGCTGGCGGACCCCGCGGATCCGAGCCGCGGAATGGTCACCTACGAGATGGAGGTCATGCCCGGCGGGCAGCCGAAGATGGATGCGGCACCGGACAACTCGAACCGCCACATCTTCACGGCGAAGTTTCGCGTCATCGGATTCGACATCGAAGACATCGCCGGCTTCCCCGGCAGCGGCGAGGTATCGCGCACGGCGCAGATCGTCGAGGATCCTGCAATCAGCCTCGAACAGAACAAGGTGGAGGAGTCATGAGCGAGGAGACCGTCACGCTGGTGAACAAGTCCAGGACGATGCAGGTCATCGTGTTGGATCACCCGGTGTTTCGCGACAAGAAGTGGGGGTACAAAGTCACCAATGCCGTGGGCGGTGAAGGCACCATGCAGCGGCGAGCAACTCCGGGATCGCTGACGTTGATGCCCGGAGGACGCATCGAGGGTCTACCTCCGGCGATCGAAAAGGTCACACAGGTCGCAGCTCTCCTTACTGCAAGACCGCCGCTCGTCGCGATCGAGCAGCCCAAGCCCGCGGCACCGGAGCCTCCACAAGAGGATTCCTCGCGTGCAACACTCGTCGGCGAGCGAGTGCGACTGCGTAAGAAGTCGGAGGGCTAGGGGATGACCGAGCTGCTGTCGTCGAAGATCTCTGTCCAGGAAGAGCAGGCCTCGTATCAGGCCATCGCAGGACAGGCCACTGCAGTCGGCTGCATGGTCGGCATCACCGAGAAGGGTCCCATCGGGGAGCCGACCCTGGTGACCAGTGAGGCGCAGTGGAGGCGCATCTTCGGCGGAGAGATTGCAGAAGGCTGGGCTGCTTCGGCAGTGGCCGGCTTCTTCGGCAGCGGTGGGAAGGTTCTCTACTTCACACGCACTGTGCACTACACCGCGATTGGAAACGCGGCATCGAAGACGTCGGCCAAGGCGACGTTGGACCTCGAGACCGAGCCGACCACCGTGGGCAGTGTCCTCGGGACCAATGCCGGACCGTTCGCGCTGGCCCACGGCGACACCCTGGTCGTGGCAGTCGATGGTGGCGGCCCGGCCACGGCTACGTTCAGTGCGACGCGCGCGCAGCGCAGTTCGAGCAACGCGGCGCCCTATGCGTTGGTCAACAACCAGAACATCACCGTCAAGATCGATGGTGGTCCGGTGCAGACCATCGCCTTCCTCAGCTCGGAGTTCAGTGCCATCGGCACTGCAACCGCTGCCGAGGTGGCGGCAGTGATCAACGCCAAGCTGAACGGTGGCTTCTGTGACGTGAATGCCGGGGTGCCGCGGATCTCCTCCGACACCGTGGGTACCGACAGCCATGTCGAGGTCACCGGTGGTACTGCCAACGGCGCCCTGGGATTCAATACCGCCGTGGTCAACGGGACCGGCAACGTCGCGGACATCTCCCAGGTCAGCGGCGCAGAGATCAAGACCATCGTGGAGGGTGCCGTTGCAGGGGCCACCGTCACCGATGAAGAGGGGCTGATTCGGATCGCGTCCAATACCGTCGGCGGGGCATCGGCGATTCAGGTGCAGGCCTCAAGCACGGCGGATGACGAGCTCGGCTTCGACAACGCATCCCATGCCGTTGCTGCTGCGACGGGTACCCTAACCGTCGATGCGAAATACGATGGCACCTACGCGAATGACGTCACCGTCCTGGTGAGCGCCGCGACCAGCACAGTCGCCGAGGAGTTCAATCTCGTCGTCCTCGATGACGGTGTCGTCGTTGAACGCTTCCCGAATCTCAGCATGGATGCCGCCAGCGAGCGCTACGCGGAGAGCATCGTCAACGATGAGGACAGCGGGTCGCAGTTCATTGCCCTGACCGATCTCGCCATTGGCGGGACCGTCCTGGCTCGCCGGCCGGCGAACAGCCCCGGTGGAACGCCAGTCCCGTTCGGCCCGCTCACCGGCGGGCTCGATGGCCTCGACGACAACGGCACCATCGCCGACATCGACTTCATCGGTGACGAAGGCGCGAAGACGGGGATCCGGAGCTTCGACCAGAAGGACGGCAACCTGCTGATGATCCCGGACCGGGCCACGGCTGCGGTGCACGGTGCGATGGTGACTTACTGCGAGGTGACGCGGAAGAAGTCGATGTTTCCCGTCCTCGACCCGCCGGCAAACCTGTCGCACAGCGCGATGGTCACCTACGTGCGGGATACCGCGGGGCTGATCAACCTCTCCGAGCACGGCGCGATCTACTGGCCGCGGATTCGAGTCGTGAATCCAAACCCCGCGGTCTTCGGTCCAGCGGACACCATCGTGATCCCGCCCAGTGGAGACATCGCTGGGACCTATGCGCGGGTCGATGGGGAGCGTGTCGGTGGCGTCTACGTCCCGCCAGGCGGGGTGATCAACGGGCGCTTGCTCCGAGCCGTAGGGCTGGAGAGTGAGTCCGTGCTGGAGGAGACGGTCCAGGACCTGCTCTACCCGAATCGGATCAACCCCATCACGCGCCTTCGCGGAACGCCGATCATCCTCAACGGTGTCCGTACGCTGCGGGGCAACGGGAACTTCCCCACCATCGCGGAACGTCGCGGTGTGATCTTCATCGAGCA
>DATFCF010000013.1:0-3125 GCA_035253445.1 Mycobacterium sp. | reverse complement strand
CGTCAACAACGTTCCGATGGACCAGTGGACGCCGAAAGAGATCGAGGATCATGTGCAGTACATGAACGATTTCGCCGCTCGGCTCGAGGGCACCGGTGAGTACGTGGACAGCCAAGCGCTCTCGCCTGAGGGCACGTTCGTGCGTTACGACGGGGAGGGCCGACCGCCGGTCACCGACGGGCCCTTCGCGGAGACCAAGGACCTGATCGCCGGCTGGATGGTGATCGACGTGGACAGCTACGAGCGGGCGCTCGCGCTCGCCGGCGAGTTGTCGGTAGCTCCTGGAGCCGGCGGCAAGCCGATCCACGAGTGGCTCGAGCTGCGCCCGTTCCTGAGCGAACCACCGACGGTCACCGAGTGATCGGATCGGCAAGGCCACCTCAAATGGTGGACGACCTGCTGCTGCGGGAGCTGACCCCCGCGGTGATCGGCATCCTCGTGCGTCGCGGAGTTGACTTCGCGACGGCCGAGGACGCCGTGCAGGAAGCACTCATCCAGGCCACGCTGACCTGGCCGGGCCGGCAGCCCGCCGACCCGAAGGGCTGGCTGGTAACGGTGGCCTGGCGCAAGGTCGTCGACGCCTACCGCGCTGAGTCCGCCCGTCGGGACCGGGAGCAGCGGATCGCTGTCGAGCCGCCGCCCGGACCGGCCGAAACCACAGGCGACACGCTGCAGCTCTTCTTCCTATGCGCCCATCCGTCGCTGACGCCCGCCTCCGCGGTGGCACTCACGCTGCGCGCCGTCGGTGGCTTGACCACCCGGCAGATCGCCGAGGCCTATCTGGTGCCCGAGGCGACGATGGCGCAGCGGATCAGCCGAGCCAAACGGACAGTGCGCAACGTGCGATTCTCCGAGCCCGGCGACCTGGCGACCGTGCGACGGGTGCTCTATCTGGTCTTCAACGAGGGCTACAGCGGCGATGTCGACCTGGCGGCTGAGGCGATCCGGCTCACCCGGCAGTTGGCGTCGATGACCGATGGCGCCGATGACACAGAGACCGCGGGGCTGCTCGCGCTCATGCTGCTGCACCACGCTCGGCGCCCGGCGCGGACGCGGCGCGACGGCAGCCTCGTTCCGCTCGCCGAGCAGGACCGCTCCCTCTGGGACACGTCGCTCATCGCCGAAGGCGTCGCGGTCCTGCAGGCAGGGCTGGCTCGCGACCGGCTCGGCGAGTTCCAAGCACAGGCCGCTATCGCCGCCCTGCACGCCGACGCGCCGCGCGCCGAGGAAACCGACTGGGTGCAGATCGCCAGCTGGTACGACGAGCTGCTCCGGCTCACCGAGAGCCCGGTGGTGGCGCTCAATCGGGCCGTCGCGATCGGCGAAGCCGACGGCGCGAAGGCCGGTCTCGCAGCATTGGCCGCGGTCGACCCTGGCCTGCCCCGCCGCACCGCGGCCTCGGCGTACCTGCACGAAAAGGCGGGCGACCTTGTGACCGCGGCACGGCTGTACGCCGACGCCGCCCGGTGCGCTTCCAACCTCGCAGAACGCCATCACCTCACCCGTCAGGCGGCGCGGATCAGTCAAACGCTGCACGGGTGACCCAAACAGCGGCGCCTTAGAAATTCCTTAAGTTTCCCTTATTTATCTTAGTTTTGTTCTATCCTCGCCAGATGACGGCGGAGGCACACGTAAACAAGCTCGGAGAACATGCGGCTGTTCTGGGCGCCGGTATGGCCGGTTTGCTCGCGGCGCGAGTGCTCTCGGAGTTCTACGAAACAGTCACAGTCCTCGAGCGGGACCCGCTGCCCGACAGCCCGGTCCAGCGCAAGGGGATCCCGCAGGGACAACATCTGCATGCCATGTTGAGTCGCGGCTGGCAAGTGCTGGCAGAGCTTTTTCCCGGGTTCCTCGACGAGCTTGTCACCGCCGGTGCGAATGTGCTCGATGACGGGGATCTTTCTCGTGTCTACACGCGCGTCGGTCCCCATCGGCTCAACCGCTCGCAGAAGTTCACCGATCCCACGTCGCTTGTCGTCTACCTCGCCAGCCGACCGTTCTTGGAGTTCCATGTTCGACGTCGCGTCAGCGCGCTCGGCAATGTGAGATTTCTCGACAGATGCGACGCCGTCGAGCCGATCGCGGCCGCTGCGGATCGAGTTACCGGGGTTCGGGTTGTCAACCGCGACAACGGTATTGAAACCACTCTCGATACCAACCTGGTTGTCGACGCGATGGGTCGGGCCGCGCGCACGCCGGCCTTCCTCGAGAGCCTCGGCTACGGCCGCCCCCCGGAACGGCGCTGCACGACGCACGCGACCTACTCCAGCCAGTTCCTGCGCATCCCCGACGGCGCCATCCCCGAGAAGCTCATGCTTGTGCTCCAGCCGGGGAAGGGGAACCCGCGCGGAGGGCTGACGGCCTACGAACACGGCACGTGGATACTGACGGTCGGCCGATCGGCCATTGACACCGAGCCGCCGACCAGTTTCGCGGCCATGCTCGCGCTCGCCGAACAATTCACGCCACCGCAGATCCTGGCTGGGTTGCGGTCGGCCACCCCGATCGGCGACGTGTCGCTGTTCCGCTACACCGGCGCTGTCTGGAGGCACTACGACCACATGCCCCGATTCCCGAACGGCTTACTGGTCATCGGCGATGCGCTGTGCAGCCTCAATCCCATCTACGGACAGGGCATGACTGTGGCGGCGCTGGAAGCCCTTGCGTTGCAGGACTATCTACGCAGTGCCGAAACGCGACCCCAAGAATTCTTCCGCGCCGCCGCAACGCACATCGGCCCGACGTGGGCGATGAACCAAGCTAGAGACCGGCCGTCGTCCTCACCCCAACGGCGGTCGCTATCCACGCGCCTTGCGAACTGGACCGTGAACAAAGCGATGAAGGCCGCTGAGAACGACATCGTGCTGACCGAAGCGTTGCACCGCGTCAACAGTCTCATCGATCCGCCGTCGCGGCTACGGGACCCGTCTCTCATACCGCATGTGGTCTTCGGCAATCTTCGTCGCGTCGCGCGAGCCCACGGTTAGTACGCCGAACGTTCCTTACCGCTCGACATTTCGTACTCAAAGTCAAATGGTGAGTGCAACATCGGTCAGGCTGCCTGGTTGAGGAGGGCGGTTAAGCGTTGGGCTGGGGTGTCGAGATTCAGGGTGGGGCGTGGCCGG
>DATFCF010000012.1:0-2079 GCA_035253445.1 Mycobacterium sp. | reverse complement strand
TACTTCGCGGACAACCCGCTGCTGATGGTGTTCGGCGACGCGAAGACTGGCAAGACCACTCTGCTGCGTCACCTCATCCGGACCATTCGCGAGAACTCCCGGCCGGACCAGGTGGCATTCACGGTGATCGATCGACGGCTGCAGCTGGTCGACGAACCGTTGTTCGCCGACAACGAATACACGCCGAACATCGACCGCATTCTGCCCGCCATGCTCGGCCTGTCCGCGCTGATCGAAAAGCGCCGCCCACCAGCTGGACTCAGTGCCGCCGAACTCAAAGGCTGGACCTACGGGGCTGATTCGTCTGCCACAACGCACTACCTGATCATCGACGACGTCGACCAGATTCCGGACAGCCCTGCGGTGAGCGGTCCCTTCGTGGGGCAGCGGCCGTGGACGAATCTGATCGGGCTGCTGTCGCAGGCTGCCGATCTCGGGCTGCGGGTGATCGTGACGGCACGCGCCGCCGGATCGGCGCACGCGGTGATGACCGCTCCGCTGCTGCGTCGCCTCAACGAACTGCAGGCCACCACGATCATGCTGTCGGGCAACCCGCAAGACAGCGGCAAGATCCGCGGTCACCGGTTCAGCCGGCTGCCAGCGGGCCGCGCCATGATGCTCGACGATCGCGACACGCCGACATTCGTCCAGCTTGTCAATCCGCTTGTCGCCGCATCGGTTACGCACCAGAACCACGCAGGAGAGGAGTACAGCTGATGACGCTGCGAGTAGTTCCCGAGGGCCTGACCGCCGCCAGTGCGGCCGTGGAATCACTGACCGCGCGGATGGCCGCCGCACACGCCGCGGCGGCTCCGGCGGTCACCGCCGTGATTCCGCCCGCTGCCGATGCGGTATCTCTTCAAACCGCAACGGGTTTCAGCGCCCACGGCAGCCAACACCAGGCAATGGCTGCACAGGGCGTCGAGGAGCTGGGCCGCTCCGGAGCCGGTGTCGGCGAATCCGGCGCCAGCTACGCGACCGGCGATGCCCTTGCCGCGTCGTCGTATCTGATCGCGCGCGGCTGACCATGACCGCCCCCATCTGGATGGCCCTGCCGCCCGAGGTGCATTCGACGCTGCTGTCCAGCGGCGCGGGCCCCGGGTCGCTGCTGGCCGCCGCGGGGGCATGGCAGTCGTTGAGCACCGAATATGCCTCGGCCGCTGCAGAACTCACCAGCGTTCTCAGCGCGGTGCAGGCCGGCGCATGGGAGGGGCCGAGCTCCGAGCAGTACGTTGCCGCGCACACGCCCTATCTGGCGTGGCTTGCGCAGGCCAGTGCCAACAGCGCAGCAGCCGCGGTGCAGCACGAGACGGCTGCCGCTGCCTACACCACGGCGCTTGCCACCATGCCGACGCTTCCGGAGCTGGCACTCAACCACACCACACATGCGGTGCTCCTGACGACCAACTTCCTCGGCATCAACACCATCCCGATCGCGCTCAACGAGGCCGACTACGTCCGGATGTGGATTCAGGCCGCCACCACGATGAGCACGTATCAGGCGGTGTCCGGTGCAGCGCTGACAGCGACGCCGACGACACAGCCCGCGCCGTTCGTGTTGACGCCAGGCGTTGGCGCGGCCAGCCGCACCGCGGCCGACGTCAGCCAGACGGGTGCACAAACGCAGGCCGCCGATGCCGGTTCAGCCCTGAACATTTCGGACCTGATCTCACAACTGCTGCAGCTCTACACCGACTCTGTCAATCAACTCTTCGAGCCGATCGTCAACTTCCTGTCCGATCCGCTGGGCAACACCGTGCAGTTGATCACCGACTTCCTCACCAATCCGTCGGAAGCGCTGGTCACCTGGGGCCCGTTCCTCCTCGCCGTTGCCTACCAGGCCTTTTCGTGGGTCGGCGCCTCGCTCACCTATCCCCAACTGTTCCTTCAGCCCTTGCTGGCGATCACGCTCGGTGTGGTCATCGGGGTGGCTCAGCAGTACCTGGAACAGCTCAAGCCTCCTGCGGAGGTTCCCGCGGAGGCGGGCGTGCCCGCGTCGCCCGCAACCGCGACCCGGGCAGATCAACCGGCATGGCCCGTGGCCAGCATCGCCCCGACCGTCCCGGCTCCCGGCGCGGC
>DATFCF010000011.1:0-2968 GCA_035253445.1 Mycobacterium sp. | reverse complement strand
CGGGCATGGACGCCGCGATCGACAAGCTCGACGGTGACCGCTTCCGCTCGCGCGCCCTGCCGTCGACGTTCGCCACCTGGCGGGAGCGCCGCCGGCTGATCAAGGTCCTGCGCAAGCGCGGCCGTATCCTGCAGAGCGCGCCCAATGTCGCGAAACTGCAAGAGGCGCTGAACTTCTTCCTCGAGAGCAGCGGCTGGTTCGGCCGTCGTGCCGGCGTGCGCATGAGCCTGCTGGTGGCCGCTGACGCCAAGTCGTCGCCCGGCGCCGTGTACCTGCTGGGCCCGGTGACCCGCCTGGCCAACAAGGTCCTGAACTCGAAGGTCCGCTTCCAGCACCTGCCGGTGCCGTTCGAATTGTATTCGGACGGAATCGATCTCCCGGTTTTCGAGGAGTTCGGCGCGGGCACCGCGGCGCTGCACCTGCGTGACCAGATCGAGCGAAACGAGCTGCTCGCCGACACCGAGTATCGCCGCCGGTTCCGCCGCTCGTTCGACCGCCGCAAACTCGGACCGACGTTGTGGCATCGCGACTTTCACGACGCCGTCATCGTCGAGAGCCCCGACACGACGCTGATCGGCAAGAGCTTCGGCCAGATCGCCGACGAGCGCGGACTGCACCCGTTGGACGCGTTCCTCGATGTGCTCGTCGAGAACGGCGAGCGCAACGTGCGCTGGACGACGGTCGTGGCGAACCATCGCCCCAAGTACCTGGACCGCCTCGCCGCGGAGCCGTCCATCCACATGGGCTTCTCCGACGCCGGTGCGCACCTGCGCAACATGGCGTTCTACAACTTCTCGCTGCGACTGCTCAGGCGAGTTCGTGACGCCGACCGTGACGGACACCCGTTCCTGACCGTCGAGCACGCGGTGCATCGGCTCACCGCCGAGGTGGCCGGCTGGTTCGGCCTCGACGCCGGCACGCTGCGTGAAGGTGAGCGCGCCGACTTCGTCGTCATCGATCCTGCCGGACTGGACGCGTCCGTCGACAGCTATCACGAGGAAGTGGTCCCGTTCTACGGTGGACTGTCGCGAATGGTCAACCGCAACGACGCCGCCGTCATCGCAACCGGTGTCAACGGCACCGTGGTGTACCGCAACGGTCGGTTCTGCGAGGGATACGGAACCACCGTGAAGTCCGGCCGCTTCCTGCGGGCAAACGCCGACCAGGCCGCAAAAGTTACTGTCTGACATGGCAAGAACGCAACAGCAACGCCGCGAGGAAACCGTCGCACGACTGCTCGACGCCAGCATCGACACGATCATCGAGGTCGGCTACGCACGGGCGTCGGCCGCGGTGATCGCCAAGCGGGCGCAGGTATCCGACGGCGCGCTGTTCCGGCACTTCCCGACGATGGGCGATTTCATGGCGGCCACCGCCCGAGAGGTGATGCGCCGTCAACTGGATCTGTTCACCAAGCAGGTAGCCGAGATACCCGCCAGCCAGCCGGCGCTCGAGGCGGCGCTGACGATCCTGCGAGACGTCACCGGAAACCCGACCAACACCGTGATGTACGAGCTGCTGGTCGCCGCTCGCACCGACGAGAAGCTGAAAGCCACGCTGCAAGAGGTACTTACCGAGTACGCCACCAACATCTACGACATCGCACGGTCGTTGCCGGGAGCCGATCAGTTCCCGGAAGACACGTTCGCCGCGTTGGTCGCGATCCTCACGAACACGTTCGACGGTGCCGCGATCGTACGGGCGGTGCTTCCTCAGCCTGACATCGAAGCAGGCCGGATCGCGCTGCTGACAGCGCTATTGAGGGCAATGGTGCCGGACGCGCGCTAGACCTCCGCAAAACGTACGTCTCGCGGAACTTCGCTAAGGCTAACGCTGCTCTGGTACGCGCGCACTCTGCAATGCGACCGCACGGGCCAGCCGGGCGTATTTCAGCTCGATGTCCTTGAACCGCATGTAGGCGCTCAGCGTGGTGAACGCGAACGCGATGATCAACGCATAGAGCATCAGGTCCGTACCGCGGTCCACCCCAACCCAATTCGCGACGACGGTGGTGTCATCCGGTCGGAGGATGGCGTAGATTCCTGCCACCACGAACAGCACGTAGCCGACCTTCACCCACGCCTTTGACTTTGCGGTGCGACGCCCGCGCAGCAGGAACACCAGTAGCGCGAGCACCGACACGATCAGCAGCGCCTGGATCCAGTTCATCGCGAAATCCTCCCTCGCAACAAGCCGTCGAAGATGATGTTGACGCCGTTGAGCAGTGGCTGGCCCTTGGACTTCGAGTAGTCGGTGTAGAGAATCTCCACCGGCTCTTCGGCCACCCGCCAACGGTTTTCGTAGGCCAGGGTGATGAACTCACTGGCGTGGCTCATGCCGCTCATGGTGATGTTCAGTCCGTCTGCCACTGCCTTGTTGAACACCCGCAGCCCGTTGTGCGCGTCGGTCAGGCCGAGTCTGCGGCTGCGTGGGCTCAACCAGGCCACCGACCGCAAGACGACGCGCTTCATCAGCGGAGTGCCGCTGATGACTCCCGGGTTGGCGAAGCGGGTGCCGATGACGAGGTCGACGTCCTCGGCGGACAGCCGGTCGATCATCCGGATGACGTCTTTGACCTGATGCTGTCCATCGGCGTCGAACGTGGCGAACACGGCCGCCCCCGGCTGGCTACGGGCGTACTCGACGCCGGTCTGGATCGCCGCGCCCTGACCGAGGTTGACCGGGTGGCGCACGACATGGGCGCCGGCGCGAAGCGCCATCTCGTCGGTATCGTCGCGGCTTCCGTCGTCGACGCAGACCACGTGATCGAAAACGGAGCGAACGTCAGAGATGACGTCGCCGATAATGCTGGCCTCGTTGAAGGCCGGGACGACGATCCATACGTCGTGGTAGCGCGTGTCTGGCATGTTGATGCATCACAAAATACAGGCTCAGGATCGCGAGGCCCTGGCAAGAGCGCCCAGGTGCAGGGCGATTCCCACCAGCGGCCCGCAGAGCAGGGCGATCA
>DATFCF010000010.1:0-2632 GCA_035253445.1 Mycobacterium sp. | reverse complement strand
CTGTGCACCGACCGTCAGTAGCTGCTTGCGATGCGACGTTCGTTTCAAGCCGGCCGCTTGTTTCCTTCACCTACATCGAAAGGCTGCGCCGCACACGCCAACCCCGCAGCACTAGGCAATCTGCCAATTACCCTGTCCGTCTCGGTAGAAGTAGTAGGCCGGGCAATATCGTGATTGGGTGACGCCGGCGCACGTTGTCCCGTTACGGGTGTTGGTGGTTTCGACAGGACTGGTCTGTGCAAGCGAACTTGATTCCAGTCCCTGTTTGATTTTGACCGTCACAAGCGCCAGGACCGGGTACATGAGGCTGGTGCCTTGGTCTGGGTAGCCACAGCGAACACACCAGGGATCAGGCGGCGGGTTCGCGTGTTCCGTAGGCGAGCCCACCAGCGGCGGGCCATCGAGATGAACATCGACCGTTGAGCCCAATGGTTGCCCCGCGCTGTAAAAATCAGCAAGGGTCTGCCTGATCTCGGAATCCACGGGCGGCGGCCCCAGGTCGCCGACGTCGCCGATGGCTTGGCTTGCGCCCACGGCGCCCATGAGGCCATAGCATCCGAAGAGTAGAAGCCCCACGATCAAGAGCCGCGTGGTGGAAAGCCAGCCCCGATTTGCCCGCTCCCGGTGAGATAGCTGGAGTGCTCCTCTCACGACTCCTCCTGTGAGGTCGAATTTCAAAGTGCTGCACAACGATTGTGCGGGGTTGTACACAGCAGCGGTATGCGCCGCCGCTGGCCCCGTCCCGCAGATCGCAGGCTGCAAATCCGATACGTGAATGTCGTCGGTGTGCCGGAATCTGGCTGACGCCCGGTCGACGCCCAGTATCGAGGCAATCTCGGCATTCTGAACCGGTCACCACCTTAGCCGACCGGCGCGTCGGGCAAGGCGGCTTTTGCCGACACCGATCGGCCCGGCGAGGACGATTCCTCTGCTGGTTTGGTGGACAAGCGGGGTGATGAAACCGGATTGTGCCGTAGCGTGCGGCCCGCCCGTTGATATCGGCGCTGGTTGTGGCGAGCCATCCCTCGAATGCGCCACCTCTACTTCTACGAGACCCGGGACCACCTCCTCCCAGGACAAGGCTTGCAGGCGCACCATAGACTTTGTTATGGTTCGGTGACCTGGGTCACTTCGCATCCGTGCCGAGGCGCGGATCATTGTGCGGCACATGCAGATTGAGCGGCGAAAATATCGCCGTAGCCGTTCCGGCACAACCGGAGCCCAAGCGCATCAATGGAGGTTCAGAGTTGAACTACGGGCTCGCAATTCTGCAGTTGGTGCGGCTGAAAGGACGGTCTACGTTGCCGGATGTCGCCGCCGGTGCCGGCCTGACGCCCGATGACGCAGAGGTGGCGGTGCAGGAGTTCCTGCGGGCAGGGAAACTCGAGGAATCCCGTGGTCGACTCCGGCTCACGGCGCTCGGACGTGAAGCGCTCGCTCACTTGATCGCAGAGGAGCGACTCGGAATTGATCAGGAGCGTCTCGTGTCGGCGTACGGGCGATTCACGCCTATCAACTCTGAGTTCAAGCAGCTGGTGACCGATTGGCAGATGCTGGACGGATCGCACCCGAACGACCACACAAACCCGGACTACGACGCTTCGGTCATCAGCCGACTCGCTGAGTTGCACAATCAGTTCACGCCCCTTCTCGGCGAACTCGCGGAGATCGCCCCGCGCCTCGCGAACTACCCGCAGCGGTTCGCCGCCGCCCTGGCCAAGATTCGCGCGGGAGACCACGCGTGGTTCGCCGGACCACTGATCGACAGCTACCACACCGCATGGTTCGAACTGCACGAGGACCTCATCGGGTTGGCCGGCCTCAGCCGTTCGGAAGAAGCCAAAGCCGGGCGGGCACAATGACCGCACTCGCGAATCGTTGTGTGGTAGTGCTGGACGGCACGACAGGCCTGGACGCAAATACGTTGGGCGGCAAGGCTTGGAGCATTGAACGCATGCGCGCCTTGGGTATGCCGGTGCCACCGGCCATCGTGCTCACCACTGAGGTCTGCAAGCAGTACTACGCCAACGCTCGCACACTTCCCGACGACGTCGCCGGCGTCTTACCCGCCGCCATTGCCGAACTAGAGCACGCCACCAGTCGCCAGTTCGGTCGAGGCGAACAGCCCCTACTGCTTTCGGTTCGGTCTGGAGCAGCGGTGAGCATGCCGGGCATGATGGACACGATTTTGAATCTCGGATTGAACGACGCTTCCGAGCGGTCGCTGGCCAGCCATACCGGAGACGTCATGTTCGCCCGGGACACTCGGCGGCGGTTCATTCAACAATTCGAGCATGTCGTAGGCACAGAGCCACCGGACGATGCCTGGCAGCAGTTACGGCAGGCCATCGACGCAGTCTTCGAATCATGGACCGGCCGGCGGGCAGTCGAGTACCGACAGGCTAGAGGCATCTCCGACGCGTGGGGGACAGCCGTCACGATTCAGGCGATGGTCTTTGGCAACCTTGACGACTGCTCGGGCACCGGGGTGTTGTTCACCCGTAATCCGTTGACGGGCAACCCGGCGCCATACGGAGAGTGGCTGGCTCGAGGTCAAGGCGAGGACGTCGTCTCCGGTCGGATCGACGCCCGTCCGATCGAACAGCTCGGCATCGACCTTCCGGATGTCTAC
>DATFCF010000009.1:0-2107 GCA_035253445.1 Mycobacterium sp. | reverse complement strand
TCGTCCTTCGGTCGGCTCCGGAACAGGTCGCTGAAGTACGGGGTGTTGGAGTCCAGCGGGCCGTCACTGGCGTTGAAGAGCAGTGTGCGCCGCTGCCCACCGGCGTCGGTCCACTGGGCGGCGAACATCCGGATCCTGAAGTTCATGAACTCGGCCTCGATTTCGGACGCGCGCCACAGTCCGAACTTCGTCGGATAGGGAATCGAGGAGAGATCGAACGACTCGGCGTAATCCGGTGTCCCGGTGGCGGCGAACTCGCGACGGAACACCTCGGCCGCCGCCTTGGTCGCCCGCAAGCGCGCGCCGACGCCGCCGGGTGCGGTGCGCGCCGGCAGCAGACTCTCGATGACGGTGAGGCCGTCGGCGCTTCCCGTCGGCTCCGGGAGAGCAATGGGGTCGGTGGTGGGAATCGAGATCATGATCGAACCTCCAGTTCCAATGTTGGGTCGCGGTGGGGCTGCACCATGGGGGACTACTTGATCGCGATCGGGTTGAGCGGCGATCCGACCGCCTGAGGTATGTGCAGCGGTGGAGCGACGAGCAGGAATTCGTAAACCCCGTCCTCGGCGCAGTCGGCGGCGAGGGCATCGAGGCTCCACAGTTCACCGATGGTGACTCCGAGGTCACACAGCAATCGGCGGTGCAGATAGAACGGCTGCGCAGGGTCTTCGGCGGGCATCACCTCGAACCCGACGGTGTCGGCGGCGACGGCGGCAACGTCCTTGTCGGCGAACCACTTTGCGCACGCCGCACCGGGTCCCGGGCAGCCGTCGGTGAAGTACGCCAGCTTCTCGGCATCGGTGCTCAGCGCCCACCAACGGCTGAGATAGCCGGTGCGGATGAGGACCATGTCACCTGGCGCCACGTCGATTCCCTCGGCGGCGCACACCGCGTCGAGTTCGTCGGGGCTGATGACCTGGCCGGGCTCAAGCGACTCGACGCCGGTATGCCGCGCGATGTCGAGCAGCACCCCGCGGCCCACGAAGCTCTCCCGCTGAAGGCCGATGTGGTCGACCGGGGCGCCGTCCGACGTGGCCGAGCCGACCCAGTAGCCGTTGTACAGGCTGTCTTCCACGGGAATGTGTGCGAGCGCATCCCACTGCGTCGACCCTTGTAAGGCCATGTCGAGGTGGTCATCGAGATGAACGTGGCCGGGAAAGATCTCGCTGAAGCGGGACCCCGCAAGGACATCGGAGCCGGAAACCGCGAAGTAGTGCTTCGCCGGCGGCCGACCCGGCCACCGCGGCGCGGAAGCGTCGATGGGTAGCGCCAGCGAGAACACTGACCCTCGGCGAACGGTCTGGGCCGCGCGCAGCGTCTCTGCTTCTCCGATGAGCTGCGACGCGCCCCGCTGATCGTCTTCGCCCCAGCGGCCCCAGTTGCTGACGCCAGGCGGCGAGTATCCCCCGACGACCTTGCCCCGCTCGTCGACGGTGTAGGTCGGCGGCGACCACTGCGGATCGTAGTGGCCGAATGCCCTTCTTCCCACCTAACCTCCTGAAGCTGTGCGCCGCTGCGGCGGTGTCACAAGCCGATCGACTTGCTGATGATCAACTTCATGACTTCGCTTGTGCCGCCGTAGATCCGGCTGACCCTGGCGTCGGCGTACAGCCTGGCGATGGGGTACTCCGTGATGTAGCCGTATCCGCCGAACAGTTGGAGGCACCGGTCGACGGCGCGGTTCTGCAGTTCTGTGCTGAACAGCTTGGCCTTGGCGGCATCTGCCGAAGTGAGCTCGCCCCGCTCGTGCTTGGCCAGAGCCCGGTCCACCAACGCCTGGCCCGCTTCGATGTCGGCTGCGACGGCCGCCAGTTCGAACTTCGAATTCTGGAATGTCGATAGCGCCTTGCCGAACACCTTGCGGTCTTTGACGTAGGCGATCGTGGTGGTCAGTGCCGCCTGTGCGGCGGCCACGCTACCGACGGCGATAGACAGCCGCTCCTGGGCGAGGTTGCTGGTCAGGTGGGAGAAGGCCTTGCCTTCGTCACCGAGCAGGTTCTCGGCAGGTACGCGGACATCGGTGAAGGACAACTCGCACAGATCCTGAAGTGGTAGCCCGATCTTGGGCAACCGCCGGCCCTTCTCGAAGCCGGGCATGCCGTCCTCG
>DATFCF010000008.1:0-9800 GCA_035253445.1 Mycobacterium sp. | reverse complement strand
GAACATCTTGCGGCAGCGAAATCGTTGCTGCCCCCGTTTCAACGGGGTCGGTGAGAACGCGCATGGCGCCCAGCAGAGCCGACGGCAACTGCTCGGCGCGCCATACCCGATCGAAGAATCGCGACAGCGGCTTGAACGCGTCGTTGACGGTGATCTCGCCGTCATGGGGCAGCTCGAGTTGCTGCAACACCGGCGCGCTGACCCGGGTGGCAAACGTGTCCGACGGCAGCAGCAGCACCGGCAGCCGGTTGATGGTGGCCAGCGCCGCGCCGGTCAACATGTTCGTCGAACCCGGGCCGATGCTGGCCGTCACCGCCCACGCCTGCAACCGGTCCTTCTGGCGCGCGTAGGCCGCCGCGGTGTGCACCATCGCTTGTTCGTTGCGGCCCAATACATATCGCAGCGTGGGCTCGTTCTCGTCGATCTCGGCCTGCAGCAGCGCCTGGCCGATGCCTGCCACGTTGCCGTGGCCGAAGATCCCGAAGCAACCGGCGAAGAACTTGTCGCGTTCACCGTCGCGCTCGACGTACTGGTTGGCGAGGAACCGGATTGTGGCCTGGGCGACGGTGAGTCGAACTGTCGGCTCGGCGTTCGGAATCTTGAAAGCGGATGCTTTGGAGACCACGTCACACTCCTCGTGAACGCAGGGGCAGGCGGGGGTCGACGTCCTGTTGGTCCCAGGTGCCGCGCAGCCAGGCGTGTTCGGGATCGTCGACGATCTTCCAGGCCCGCTCGTCACCAGGACCGGCCATCACGTTCAGGTAGTACATGTGGTAGCCGGGTGCCGCAACAGATGGGCCGTGGAAGCCGTGCGGGACCAGGACTACGTCGCCACTGCGGACTTCCTCGAGCACCTCGATCGGACGCTCGGGGGTGCCGTAGACACGGTGAAATCCGAAGCCGCGGGAATCAGCCGGAGCGCCGCCGGCGGCATCGGGCCCACGCCCGGAATCGATCTCGAAGTAGTAGATCTCCTCCAGCGCCGACTCGACGGGAGTGTTTTCGTCGTGCTTGTGCGCCGGGTAGCTCGACCAATTGCCGCCCGGGGTGATCACCTCGCACGCGATCAACGAGTCGGCCTCGAAAACCCCAGCGGTGCCGAAGTTGTGCACCTGCCGGCTGCAGTTGCCGGTGCCACGCAGTTCCACCGGCACGTCGGCCGCGGCAACCCGGCGATTGGCCAGCTGACGCTTGGCCCTGGCGCCGCAGACGGCGAACCGTCCTTCACCGGACAGCGTGTAGGTGTTGCCGGTGCCGATGTACACCATGTCGGCGGGGCCGTCGAAAACCGATGCCCGCGGGGATAGTTCAAACGTCTCGTCGCCGGACACGACCGATCCGCCGCCGGCCAGCGGTAGGATCATCACCTCGGTGTCGCCTGTTTCCAGGAGCAGGTCCGGCCCGAGTTCCACCACCTTGAGGCTGGACTCGCTCCAGCCGGCCGACTCCGGTGTGACGTCCACGGTGTACGGGGGAGTGGCGCTGCGCGCGGGGATGTAGTACTTGCTGTGCACGTTCACCTCACCATCGAGACGGCGGTCGCGACCGCCGAGCTGACATCGTCGTCGGCCGGATAGAGCAGGGTGCGGCCGACGATGAGGCCGCGCACCGACGGCAGCCCAAGGGCCTTCTCCCAACTCGCGAATGCCTCGTTGGGATCTGCGGGATCGCCGCCGAGGAGCAGGGTCGGCAGCGTCGTCGCCTCCATCACCCGGTCCATCTCGTCGACCACAGGCAGCTTCATCCAGGTGTACGCCGAGGTCGAGCCGAGGCCCTGCCCGATGTGGATCGATTTGATCACCGCGTCGGGGGACAGGTCGTTGCGCACCTTGCCGTCGATGCGCGTCGACATGAACGGCTCCACCATCGCGATCAGTCCGTGGGAGGCAAGTTCGTCGACCGCCCGCGCGCACGCCTCCAGCGTGGCGACGGTGCCTGGATCGTCGAGATCGATGCGGCACAACATCTTTCCGCCGTTCATCCGCATTGCCGCGGTGGCGGAGGCGGTGGCCGCGGTCATCCTGTCGTCGAGCTCGAACCGCGCGCCGGCCAGACCGCCGCGGTTCATCGACGAGAACACCACCTTGTCCTCGAGCGCACCAAGCAACAGCAGGTCGTCGAGAATGTCGGCGGTGGCCAGTACGCCGTCGACGCCGGGATCAGCAAGCGCCGCCAGCAGTCGGTCGAGCAGATCAGTGCGACTGTTCATCGCGGTGGGCCGCGGGCCGACCGCCAGCGCCCCGCGGGCAGGATGATCGGCCGCGACGATCATCAGCCTGCCGTTGCCACGCGTGGGCGGCCGGGTGGTGCGGTTCTGCCAAGCGCGGTGGATCGCGCCGGGATCGGTTGCCCGCAGTTCGGTGATCGCGGTGTAGTCAGCGCACACCGGCGCATGACTGCGTCGTTCAGACATTGGTGGCCTCCGTCGCGGCTTGCTCGGCGAGTTCGGCCACTTCCGCGGCTGTCGGCATTGCGGTCGAGCACTCCAGCCGCGACGCGACGATTGCGCCTGCGGCGTTCGCGTAGCGCAGCGTCTTCTCAAGCGGCCACCCGTGCAGCAGTCCGTGGCAGAGGCTGCCGCCGAACGCGTCACCGGCGCCAAGGCCATTGACCACGTCGACGTCGTTGGGCGCCACCATCACCGACGCGTGCCGCGTCTTGCCAAGCACTCCGCGGGGGCCCTGTTTGACGATCGCCAGCTCGACGCCGAGGTCGAGCAGCGTGTCGGCTGCCCTGCGCGGATCGTGTTCACCGACGGCGATCTCGCACTCTTCGCGGTTGCCCACGGCCACGGTCACGTGCTGCAGAGCGCGTTGAACTTGTTCGGTTGCGGCGCCAGGCGATTCCCAGAACATCGGGCGGTAGTCCAGGTCGAGCACGGTGAACGGCTTGCGCTGCCGCGCGTCCCATGCCGCGAAATGTGCGCTGCGGCTTGGCTCTTCGGACAGTCCGGTGACCGTCGACCAGTACAGCTTGGCGTCGCGGACGGCCTCGGTGTCGATATCGTCGCCGCGGACCTGCAGATCGGGCGCGCTCGGTCGACGATAGAAGTACAGCGGAAAGTTGTCCGGTGGAAAGATCTCGCAGAACGTGACGGGGGTCGGGTACTCGTCGTGGGTCGCTACGTAACGGTTGTCGACACCGAGCTGCGCGAGCTCCTTACGAACGAAGGTGCCGAACGGGTCGTCGCCCACTCCGGAGATCAATGCCGCGCGGTTGCCCAGCCGCGCCGCGGCGACCGCTACGTTGGCGGCGCTGCCGCCAAGGAACTTGCCGAACGTCGTGACATCCGCCAGCCCGACACCGATCTGAAGGGGATAGATGTCGACGCCGCAGCGCCCGATGGCGAGGACGTCAAACGGCTGCGTCGTACTCAAAGTCAGCCTTCCAAGAAGTAGGTGATGGCTCATATCGAGAGTGCCCCGCGTCGCTCCATGCTGTCAATACTTTGTCCTGACATTCTATCTTTTGATCACGCGATGTTAGTATGCAGCTACTGTTCATCTGGTCCCGCACGAGATCGGAGACGACGTGCCCCTGACGGTGGAGCTCGACAGATCCAGCCCTGTTCCTCTCTACTATCAGCTCGCCCAGGCCATCGAGGCGGCGATCCGTGACGGCGAACTGGCGCCGGGCGATCGCTTCGAAAACGAACTGGCGCTGGCAAAGCGGCTGACCTTGTCGCGGCCGACCACCAGACGTGCCATTCAGGAACTCGTCGACAAGGGCCTGCTGGTGCGCAAGCGGGGAGTCGGCACGCAGGTGGTGCAGAGCCCTGTTCATCGTCGCGTCGAGTTGACGAGTCTGTTCGACGATCTTGCGCGTGCCGGCCAGGAACCCACGACACAGCTTCTGGACTACCGCGTCGGGCCGCCGGACGAAGAGGTGGCCCGCGAGTTGAGTCTGGCCGAGGACCGCGAGGTGGTGTCGATTTATCGCCTGCGATGTGCCAACGGTGAGCCGCTTGCGGTGATGACCAACCACCTGCCCGCCGAGATCGCGCCGGATGCCGACGAGTTGGAGAGCTACGGGCTGTACCAATCGCTGCGGGCGCGCGGTGTTCACATTCGACTGGCGCGCCAGCGCATCGGCGCGCGCGGCGCCACCCGCTCGGAGGCCCGGCTGCTCGACGAGAAACCCAACGCACCGTTGCTGACCATGTCGCGAACCGCGTTCGATGACTCCGGCAGCGCGGTCGAGTTCGGCACGCATTGCTACCGCGCTTCGCGCTACTACTTCGATACCACGCTGGTCGACCGCTAACACGGCGTCGATCCACGCGGCGCGCCGGTCGTGCCGCGCACGACCAGCTTGGGTTCCAGGACCACATCGGCAACTCCGCTTTGCGGTTCCTCCAACATCTTGGCCGCCAGCTGCACGGCGTGCCTGGCCAATGCCGGAGCATCCTGGTGGACGGTGGTCAGGTCGATCCGCGGGTTGTCCGACAGATGGCTGTCGTCATAACCGATCAGCGAAAGTTCGCCTGGCACATCCACTCCCGCTCGGGGTCGCGGCCGCCTGACTTTCGGCTCGCGCTAAGAACTGAACGCGCTCCGGAACGCTTCCAGCGCTGCGACGCTGTCGCCCGAAGCCCAGGCTTCCATGCCTACGGTTCCGGCAAAGCCGATGTCTCGCAATGCTTTCGCTATCGCGGGGTAGTGGATCTCGCCGGTGCCCGGCTCACAGCGGCCCGGCACATCGGCGACCTGGATCTCGCCGATCGCATCGCCGCTACGCCGGACCAGCTCGATCAGATTCCCTTCGCCGATCTGCGCGTGATACAGGTCGAGCATCATCTTCACATTGGGATGGTTGACGGCTTCGACCAATGCCAGCGTGTCCTTCGCGCGGGCCAGCGGGACACCGGGGTGGTCGACGATCGTGTTGAGGTTCTCCAGGCAGAATGTCACGCCGGCCGCCGCGCCGAGTCCGCCGATGCGCTCGAGTGTGCGCACCGCGGTCAGCCACATTTCGCCGGTGGCGCGGTATCGAGGCCGGGCCGCCTTGCCGTCGACCAGCTCTGCGGTGTGCAGGTTAAGCCGTGGAACACCAAGCGTTTCAGCGGCTTTGATGGACAGTTCGGCCGTCCGCACGACATCGTCGGCGGTCTCCGGGTCGATCAGATCGCCATGGAGGTAGCCGGTCATCGACGTGAATCGGGCGCCGGTTGCGGCGAGCGCCTGCAGGTCCTTGTCATGCCAACTCCAGATCTCGACCGCGAAGCCCATGTCATGAATGCGCCGCACACGATCGATGATCGGCAGGTCCGTGAAGACCATCTCGGAGCAGACCGCGAGCTCAAAGCCGCTCATGGATTTGTCACCTCCCACGCGCTGACCAGCATGGACGCACCATAGCATTTGACCTGCAGTCCTAATGTCCGAACAAACTGTTGACTTTCGGGTGTGATCCGTATTACATCGAGCGTTACAGGCGTGTCACGTCGCACTCGAGGCAAGGAGAAACAATGAGGTTCAGTCGGCTCGCTGCGATCGCCGGGGTGGGCGTGCTCGTAGTGGGGATCGCGTCATGTTCCAACACGGGGGGCAAACCCGAGGAGTCGAACGGCGGCGGAGGCGGCGGAACCGTCGACACACCGCGGATGACGATCGCAATGATCACGCACGAAGTGCCCGGTGACTCGTTCTGGGATCTGATCCGCAAGGGCGCCGAGACCGCGGCGAAGAAGGACAATATCGAGCTGCGGTACTCCAACGATCCCGAGGCGCCCAACCAAGCCAATCTCGTGCAGACCGCCATCGACAGTGGTGTCAAGGGCATCGCGGTGACGCTGGCCAAGCCCGACGCGATGAAGGCTGCGGTGCAGGCCGCCGAGGCCAAGGGGATTCCGGTGGTCGCGTTCAACGCCGGCCAGGATGCATGGCAGGCGATGGGCGTCAAGGAGTACTTCGGCCAGGACGGCTATGTGGCCGGCCAGGGTGCCGGCGACCGGCTGAAGACAGAGGGTGCCAAGAAGGCCATCTGCGTGATCCAGGAGCAGGGCCACGTCGACCTCGAGGCCCGCTGCGCCGGTGTGAAGAACACCTTCCCCGCGACGGAGAACCTCAACGTCAACGGCAAGGACATGCCATCGGTCGAGTCGACGATTACCGCGAAGCTGCAACAGGATCCGAGCATCGACTACATCGTGACGCTCGGGGCGCCGTTCGCATTGACCGCCGTGCAGTCGGCAAAGAACGCCGGCAGTTCAGCCAAGGTGGGCACGTTCGACACGAATGCCGCTCTTGTTGATGCCATCGAGGCCGGCGACGTGCAGTGGGCCGTCGATCAACAGCCGTTCCTGCAGGGCTACCTTGCCGTCGATTCGCTGTGGCTCTACCTGACCAACGGCAATGTGAGCGGTGGTGGCAAGCCGGTGCTGACAGGTCCGTCGTTCATCGACAAGTCGAACATCGAAGCGGTCGCCGAGTATGCGAAGAACGGAACCCGCTGATGAGCGCTTGCGCGAAGAAGGAAGAACGCTGATGAGCGCTTGCGCGAAGAAGGAAGAACGCTGATGAGCGCTTGCGCGAAGAAGGAAGACCGCTGATGAGTACAGGTGTTGACCTATCCGAACGCAAGGTCGTTCACGATGAACGAGTCAAGGAACGAAACCGTGTTCAGCGCTTGCTGATTCGGCCGGAAATGGGTGCGCTTATCGGCGCGGTCGTGATCTTCGTCGTCTTTACGATCGTGGCCCCGCCGTTCCGCACCCCCGACGCGCTGGCAAACGTGCTTTACGGAAGTTCGACGATCGGGATCATGGCGTGCGCGGTCGCATTGCTGATGATCGGCGGCGAATTCGACCTTTCGGCAGGCGTGGCCGTCACGACGGGTTCGCTCGCCGCGTCGATGCTCGCCTTCAACCTGCACCTCAATCTGTGGGTGGGCGCAGCCTTGGCCCTCGTCCTGGCATTGGCGATTGGATTCTTCAACGGGTATCTGGTGATGACGACCAAGATCCCGAGCTTCTTGATCACGTTGGGCACGCTTTTAATGCTCACCGGCGCCAACATCGCTGTAACTAAACTTGTTTCGGGCCAGGTTGCCACGGCGAGCGTGAGCGACATGCAGGGCTGGGATTCGGCGCATGCCGTGTTCGCATCGACGTTGACGGTGTTCGGAGTGCAGGTGCGCATCACCGTGTTGTGGTGGCTGCTGTTCACCATCGTGGCGACCTATGTGTTGTTCAAGACGCGGATCGGCAACTGGATCTTCGCTGTCGGCGGCGATCAGGAGAGTGCTCGTGCGGTCGGCGTTCCGGTGACGAAGGTCAAGATCGGCCTGTTCATGTTCGTCGGATTCACGGCCTGGTTCGTCGGCATGCATCTGCTGTTCACCTACAACACGGTGCAGTCCGGTCAGGGCGCCGGCCAGGAGTTCATCTACATCATCGCCGCGGTCATCGGCGGTTGCCTGCTCACCGGTGGATATGGAACCGCGATCGGCGCGGCGATCGGCGCCTTCATCTTCGGCATGGTCGAAAAGGGCATTGTCTATGCCGGTTGGGAACCTGACTGGTTCAAGTTCTTCATGGGCGGCATGCTGCTCTTTGCGGTCATCGCCAACAACGCCTTCCGTAACTACGCCGCGAAGAGGTGACCCGTGACCGCAACTGTTGATCGTCGAGTGGAAGAGGCCCCGTCCGGGGGCAAGGTGCCGCTGGTCGAGATGAAGAGCATGGGCAAGTCGTACGGCAATATCGTTGCCCTCAAAGATATTTCGCTGCGGGTGCATGCCGGCGAAGTGACGGCCATACTAGGTGACAACGGCGCGGGGAAGTCGACGCTGATCAAGATCATCGCCGGATATCACCCGCAGACCGAGGGCGAGCTTCTTGTCGACGGCGAGACGATGACCTTCAATTCACCAAAGGATGCGCTGGCCAAGGGCATAGCGACGGTGTACCAGAACCTCGCCGTGGTGCCGCTGATGCCGGTATGGCGAAACTTCTTCCTCGGCCAGGAGATTCGGAAGAAGATGTTTCCATTCCCGTTGGATTCCAACGCGATGCGGGCCACCACGCTGACCGAGTTGTCGAAGATGGGTATCGACCTGCCCGACGTCGACGTGCCGATCGGTTCGCTGTCCGGTGGTCAGCGTCAGTGTGTGGCGATCGCGCGGGCGGTGTTCTTCGGTGCGCGCGTGCTGATTCTGGACGAGCCGACGGCCGCGCTGGGCGTCAAGCAGTCCGGCGTCGTGCTGAAGTACATAACCGCGGCCAAAGAGGCGGGTTTCGGCGTGGTGTTCATCACACACAATCCGCACCACGCGCACATGGTCGGCGACCATTTCGTGCTGCTCAACCGTGGTCGTCAGAAGCTGGACTGCACGTATGACGACATCACACTCGAGCACCTGACGCAGGAGATGGCCGGCGGCGACGAACTCGAGGCGCTGTCTCACGAATTGCGAGGTAAGGGCGCATAAATGAAGCCAGCGGGCCCCGCCGACCGAAT
Source organism: Mycobacterium sp. (assembly GCA_035253445.1). Classification (GTDB taxonomy): domain Bacteria; phylum Actinomycetota; class Actinomycetes; order Mycobacteriales; family Mycobacteriaceae; genus Mycobacterium. Next base: position 1,341 of record DATFCF010000008.1, on the reverse strand, counting down.
AGGCCGGTGGGGCCTTGCTCGTGCGGTATTCGACAGCCGTTCACCTCGACGGCAGCGTGCCAGGTCCACCTATATCGCGTTGGCATTGCACAATGGATGCATGGACTCGGATCGCGAACCGACGGCACACACGCCGGTTTGGCGTGACCCGCTGTCGGCGGGCTGGCGGGCGCACCGTGGATTGCTGTTGCTGCGGCTGCGCTGGCACGAACGCCGTCGCGAAACACCCACCAACGACCGGCGCCCCTAGCGCGGGGACATCCCCGCCGCCCGGTAGGCGGCGTCGAGGGGAATGCGGTGAGTGGATCGTTACACCGACACAGCGCGACGACGGGTAGTGGTCCGCGAGGAGGATCCTTGTGGGGACGGGCGAGTGGCGCAGGAGCTCCGGAGCGGCCGAGCTGAGGGATACCCGGGCTGTCCGTGCGGCTGCGCCTGATCATGTGTCTTGTCCTCTTCGCCCGATCGCTGGTGCTGTAGCCAGGTTGGCCGCGCGCAGAGTGATGGAGTCCGTGAGCGCGGCGCTCACCAGAGCCCTCTGTCCCTGGCGTGCACCTCAATTGCGTGAACGCATGCAATCTTGTCTTTGAAGCAGCGCAAGTGGGTGTCGTACGAGCGAGCCCGACGGTGGGCCTGCTTAGCCGAGAGCGGCCGGCCCCAGTCGACCTGGGTCCAATGCTCAAACCCCTTGTCGCCTGTGTGGCCCGAGTCGTAGCCGACGTGATAGGTGAGCCCCACCGGTTCGAACACGACGCGAACGATCCTCCAGTCGTCGTATGGCTCTCCGCCAGTGTCGAATTCGCCGACAGTCTGCAGTGTCACGATCCGCCGTCCGTATCGGCAGAAGCGAGTCTTGTGCAAAGACCTGGTACTTCGATGGAAGACATGCCAGAAGCCACGTTCTGCGAAGTAGTCCCCTGATGCTGTGCGTCTTTCGGTGACCTAACGGCGGTTTGGCTATGAGTCCCGGTCATGTGCACCTGCCAGCAGCCGCTCCCAGCGGGGGTCCTCGGCCTCGTGTAGCCCATAGCCTTCGGCGCCGAGTGTTAGGCATTCGGGTGTCGTGTCTTTTGGCACGTACAGCGGGTGGCGCGGTTGTCCGCGCTCGGTCCAGCCCAGTACCGCCAACGATCCACCGCAGCGCTCGCTGCAATGCCACAACATTTGAGCGACCGCATGTGCGCGGTCTGGGTCGGCGCGGGCGCCCCAGGCCAGGACGATGAGGTCGTTGTCAGCGGACATCGCGGCCAGGTGTGCATCATTGTCCGGGCCGATAGGGTCGGCGACCGTCGCCAGTTTCCTGGGGTCTTTGGCCCGAAGGCCGAAGAGATTGCCGAGGTC
>DATFCF010000007.1:0-3058 GCA_035253445.1 Mycobacterium sp. | reverse complement strand
TGAGCAAACACCATGATCAGCGCGAACGTCCCCGCCGCGCATACGGCCGTAAAGACGCCCAGACGGATGGCCACGCCTGGCAGGTCACTTCTCATGGACAGGTCCTTTGCAACACGGCGTGAATCACGGGTTAGGTTGCGGCCCGGGGCTTTCCGGGACCAGCGGTGTCGGCCCGTCCACAACGGGCGGGGCTCCCGGCGGTGGTGGGTACAGCGGGACCCCGTCCGGACCGTACTGCGCAGCGCCATAGGGCGGCGCGCCCGGATATGGCACTGGACCGATCGCCGGCGGTCCCATGCCCCGGATACTGGGCGGTTCGGGCACAGCACGGGTGACCGGAAGGAAGTTCACCCACCATGGGTGCGCGATGCCAGGATTGGGCCGGAAATCCAGACCGGTGCCCCAGCCGATGTTCGAAACAAGTTGGCGTACGGGCCAATTCTTCGTTGCGTCGGGCAGTGACCCGCAGCTGGGCTTGCCATCGGCACCCCCCTTCGCCGCAACAATCGGCAGATTGTCGGGATAGCGATACTGATCGGCGGCCCAAAAAAGGCCGGCGTCCAACACAATCGACCTGCCGTTGCCCCCAAAGGCCTCGCGCAACCCGTTGTCGAGCAGCCAGTTCCCCCCCTGCAACAGGCACGTGTATTCCGGCTTGTAGTGCGACAACAGCGCAGTGGTGGGTTCGAGCACATTCACTGCGTCCGGGAAGCTGTCACGGGTCGCCCCCAGGAGGTTGATGCCGGCGTCTGCAAAGCCAATCGCGCTGAGCAGCAACGCATCCAAGTCACGGGCGTGCGTGGTAATGGTAGTGCTGGTAGTGCTGGCCGCTTCGAGGGCCGCCAGAATGTTCGGCGCGGCGTCGGCGTAGGCCTCTGCGAATCCTCTCAGCGACTGCCAATCCCGTTGGGCCGCGGGCATCAGCGGATTAACCGCCTGCAGTACTTGATTGGATGCGGTGATGGCTTCGCCGAGGCGCTGGCCGCGCCCGCGAAGGGCATCAGCCCACGCGGTCAGCACCGCGTTGAGTTTGGCTGGGTCGATGTGATGGAGCAGGTCGACGAGATTTTCAAAGACCGTGTTGACTTCGGTGCTGACATTGCGCGATACGAGCACCGCACCGGCAGCCAGTCGTTCGGCACTGGGGTGTTCGGGGGCGATCAGGTCTACGTACTTCGCGCCGAAAACTGTTGTAGAGCGGATCTCCGCTTCGACATTGGCCGGAATGTGGCTGATCTGATCGGGAAAGATCTGCAGCCTCACGCTGATAGGCTCGCGCCCGCCTTCGACGCCGGCGACTCGGCCGACTTCGACGCCACGCAGCTTTACCTTGGCACCCGATTCCATAACTAAGCCGGACCGGTTCGAAGTCAAGGTGACTGGGACGAAATCCCCGAACGTGCCTGCGAAGAACCCAGCGCACACAAGCATGATGGTTACGAGCACTGCGCATAAAGCCAGCGACCACCATGCGGGGCGGATGCGACGTCGATGTCGGGACCGATCCATCGGCTAGCCCGCGTAGTGGAAGTTGCCGGACTGACCGTAGATGGCCAGCGATACGAACATCGTCATAACGGTCGCGGCCACCAGCGACGCGCGCACCGCTCGGCCGACCGCTTCCCCGACTCCGGCGGGACCGCCGGCGGCGTTGAACCCGTAGTAGGTGTGGACCAGCATGATGACGGTCGCCATCGTGACGGCCAGCAGGAAAGACCAGATCACACTGTCGGGGTCCAAGAACGTGTTGAAGTAGTGGTTGTAGACGCCCGCGGATTGGCCGTAGTACACCGTGGTCCCCACCTTGGCGGAAACGAACCCGCTCATCAGCGCGACGCAGTAGAGAGGGATCACCACGATGACGCCCGCAATCAGCCGACTCGAGGCCAAGTATGAGATCGCGCGCACGCCCATGACCTCCAGGGCGTCGATTTCTTCGTTGATCCGCATTGCGCCCAGTTGGGCCGTCGCACCAGCGCCGATCGTGGCGGCCAAGGCCACTCCGGCGATCAGCGGCGCGATGAGGCGCACGTTGAAGAAAGCCGAGATGAACCCGGTCAGGGCCTCCACCCCCACGGTGGACAGCTGGTTGTACCCGAGCACCGCCACCAAGGCGCCGACAGACAACGTAAGGAAGCTGACGATGACCACCGTGCCGCCGATGGCAGCGAGCGCGCCGACGCCAAAGCCCATCTCCGCAATCAGCCGCAGGATCTCTGTCCGATAGTGCAGGACGGCATCGCCACTCGAACGCAGCGTATGGCCATAGAACAGCGTTTGCAGACCTAGTCGGTCAAGGCTCGTGCCCCATTGGGAGAAGTGGCGCTGCAACCGAAACGGGGGGCTTGCCGCACTCACCGCAGCACCTCGATCCCGACCGCTGAGGCAAGGATGTTGATGGCGAACAGGGCCATGAATGTGTAGACGACGGTTTCGTTGACGGCGTAGCCGACCCCGGCGGGACCTCCGCGGACAAACAGGCCCTTGTAGCAGGCAATGAGCCCGGCGCTGAGGCCGAACAACGCTGCCTTGATCAAGCCGACGGCGAGATCGCCCACTCCTGTAAGCACGGTGATTCCTGCTACGAACGCTCCGGGCGTGACGTGTTGGATCAAGACAGTGAAAACGAAACTTCCGACCAGGCTCACCAGGATCACGACCGACGACAGCAAGACCGCGACGAACGTCGCCGCTAGCACGCGCGGGACTGCCAGTGCTTGCAGCGGGTCGATGCCCATGACTCGCATCGCGTCGATTTCTTCGCGGATGGTGCGCGCTCCGAGATCTGCGCACATCGCGGTCGCGCCGGCACCGGCGACGACGAGCACGGTAACCATTGGGCCGATTTGGGTGACAGCGCCGTAGGCGGCGCCGGTTCCGGAGAAGTCAGCGGCGCCGAAATCGGTGAGAAGGATGTTGAAGGTGAATGCCAGCAGCACGGAGAACGGGATAGCCAGCAGCACCGTCGGTAGCAATGACACCCGGGCAACGAACCACGACTGCCGCAGAAATTCCTGCCAGGCGAAGGGCCGGCGGGGCACCAGCATCAGCGTGTCGA
>DATFCF010000006.1:0-9308 GCA_035253445.1 Mycobacterium sp. | reverse complement strand
GTCGGCGCGGTGCTGCTCATGCGCGCAGCCAGGGCGCGGGCGGATGTGGCCCGATATGTGCGTCGCGCGGCACCGCAATCCGAGGAACCTGGTGCCGGGATGTCGGAGCGGACCATCTGGGATGCCCTCGACGAGGGGCGTGACCCAACCAATGGGGACAACAAGGGCCGGTGATCAATGGTGGTGTGGTGGCGGCTACCCTTCGTTGAAGATCAAGATGCGGCACGGGAAGGGAATCGACGGGTATGAGTTCGGCGACCGTACTCGACTCCATCATCGAAGGAGTCCGTGCCGATGTTGCCGCACGTGAGGCGCTCGTTCCGCTCACCGAGATCAAGGAAATGGCGAAGGCTGCGCCGCCGCCGCTGAACGTGATGGCCGCGTTGCGCGAACCGGGCATCGGTGTGATCGCGGAAGTGAAGCGAGCAAGCCCGTCGCGTGGTGAGTTGGCGTCGATCTCCGATCCGGCGAAGTTGGCGCAAGCGTACGAGGACGGCGGCGCACGCATCATCAGCGTGCTGACCGAACAGCGCCGGTTCAACGGCTCACTAGAGGACCTGGACGCGGTACGTGCTGCGGTGTCAATTCCCGTGTTGCGCAAGGACTTTATCGTCGGGCCGTATCAGATTCACGAGGCCCGTGCGCACGGCGCGGACATGCTGCTGCTGATCGTCGCCGCGTTGGCGCAACAGGCTTTGGAGTCGATGCTCGATCGCACCGAGTCGCTGGGCATGACTGCACTGGTCGAGGTGCACACCGAGGAGGAGGCTGATCGCGCGCTGCAGGCCGGAGCGAAGGTCATCGGTGTCAACGCAAGGGATCTGAAGACTCTGAACGTCGATCGGGATTGCTTCGCGCGCATTGCTCCTGGACTGCCGAGCGGTGTCATCCGGATCGCGGAGTCCGGGGTTCGGGGCACCGCGGATCTGCTCGCCTACGCCGGGGCGGGTGCTGACGCGGTGCTCGTCGGCGAGGGACTGGTCACCAGTGGTGATCCCCGCAGCGCCGTTGCCGATTTGGTCACCGCAGGCACGCATCCGTCCTGCCCGAAACCCTCACGCTGACACGTGGCCGATCTCGCCGGCCCGGAGCTGCCGCAATCCAGCGCGGCCGTTGCCGAACCCACCAGTCACGATCCGGACGCGCGTGGCCATTTCGGCGTGTACGGCGGACGATTCGTGCCCGAGGCGCTGATGGCCGTCATCGAGGAAGTCACGGCAGCGTACGAGAAGGCGCGTGGCGATCAGAGTTTCCTCGACGAACTGGACCGGCTGCAGCGGCATTACAGCGGGCGGCCGTCGCCGCTGTATGAAGCGGAGCGGCTGAGCGAGCATGCCGGCGGTGCGCGGATCTTCCTGAAGCGAGAAGACCTCAACCACACCGGATCTCACAAGATCAACAACGTGCTGGGGCAGGCGCTGCTGGCCCGCCAAATGGGCAAGGCGCGGGTGATCGCCGAAACCGGTGCCGGCCAGCACGGGGTGGCGACCGCGACGGCGTGCGCGCTGCTGGGTCTCGAGTGTGTGGTCTACATGGGTGCGATCGACACCGCGCGGCAAGCCTTGAACGTGGCTCGCATGCGGCTGCTCGGTGCCGAGGTGGTGTCGGTCGAGGCGGGTTCGAAGACGTTGAAGGACGCCATCAACGAGGCTTTCCGGGATTGGGTCACCAACGCGGACAACACGTATTACTGCTTCGGCACCGCGGCGGGACCGCATCCGTTCCCGACCATGGTCCGTGATCTTCAGCGCGTTATCGGTATGGAAGCGCGGGTGCAGATTGTCGACCAGGCCGGCCGGCTGCCGGACGCGGTGACGGCATGCGTTGGTGGCGGGTCGAATGCGATAGGCATTTTCCATGCGTTCATCGACGATCCGGGTGTGCGACTGGTCGGTTACGAGGCGGCGGGTGACGGTGTCGAAACCGGCCGCCACGCAGCGACTTTCACCGGCGGGTCGCCGGGGGCATTTCAAGGATCGTTCTCGTACCTGTTACAGGACGAGGACGGGCAGACCATCGAATCGCATTCGATCTCTGCGGGTTTGGACTATCCCGGTGTCGGCCCGGAACACGCATTTCTGAAGGACACCGGACGCGCGGATTATCGGCCGATCACCGACACCGAGGCGATGGACGCGTTCGCGTTGCTGTGCCGTACCGAAGGCATCATCCCGGCCATCGAATCGGCGCACGCCGTCGCCGGTGCGGTGAAGCTGGGCAAGGAGTTGGGGCGCGGAGCGATCATCGTGGTGAGCTTGTCCGGGCGGGGCGACAAGGATGTGGAGACGGCGGCCAAGTGGTTCGGGCTGCTGGATGGTGCGTCATGAGTCGATTGGCGGGATTGTTCGACACATGCCGGGCCGAGGGCCGGTCGGCGTTGATCGGTTACCTGCCGACTGGATTTCCCGACGTGCCCACGTCGATCTCGGCGATGACAGCGTTGGTCGAATCGGGTTGCGACCTGGTGGAGGTCGGCATCGCGTACTCGGATCCCGGCATGGACGGTCCGACGATCGCTGCGGCCACCGAGGCGGCGCTGCGTGGCGGGGTGCGGGTACGTGACGCGCTGAGCGCTGTCGAGGCGATCAGCAATGCCGGGGGCCGGGCGGTGGTGATGACGTACTGGAATCCGGTGCTGCGCAGGGGTATCGACGCGTTTGCCCGAGACCTGGCTTCGGCGGGCGGGCTCGGAATGATCACGCCGGACTTGATTCCGGATGAGGCCGACGAGTGGATGTCGGTTTCAGATGCACACAATCTGGACCGGATATTTCTGGTGGCGCCCTCGTCGACGCCGGAGCGGCTCGCGGCGACGGCTGCAGCGTCACGCGGATTCGTCTATGCCGCATCGACAATGGGGGTGACCGGTGCCCGTAACGCGGTGTCGGGGGCCGCGCCGGAACTGGTTGAGCGGATAAAGGCGATTTCGGACATTCCGGTTGGCGTCGGATTGGGTGTGCGGTCAAGAGAGCAGGCTGCCCAGATCGGGGCATACGCGGACGGCGTCATCGTCGGATCGGCGTTGGTATCGGCGTTGAACGACGGGATTGCAGCGGTGCGGTCGCTGACCGAGGAGCTCGCCGACGGTGTGCGGCAAGGGATTACTGCGTGACGACGACTTTTCTAGCTTCGTTCCCAAGCCCGTCTCAGGGAGTCTGGCATCTCGGCCCGCTACCGATTCGCGCGTACGCGCTGTTCATCGTCGCCGGGATGCTGGCGGCGCTGTGGATCGGCGAGAAGCGGTGGGTAGAGCGCGGCGGCGAGGAAGGGGCCGTCTACAGCGTCTTCTGGTGGGCGATGCCGTTCGGCCTGCTCGGTGGGCGGCTGTACCACGTGATCACCGACTGGCGGACGTATTTCGGTGACGACGGCGCAGGCTTGCTTGCCGCGTTCCGGATCTGGGAAGGCGGCTTGGGCATCTGGGGCGCGGTCGCGCTCGGCGGTGTCGGAGCGTGGATCGGATGCCGTCGACTCGGGATTCCGTTGCCGGCCTTCGGTGATGCCGTCGCGCCCGGAATCGTCTTGGCGCAAGCGATCGGCCGGCTCGGCAATTACTTCAACCAGGAGCTGTATGGCCGCGCCACGACATTGCCGTGGGGCCTGGACATCTATGAGCGGCGCGATGCCAGCGGTTTCATCGATTCACTGAACGGTATATCGACGGGCCAGCGCATCGAAACCGTCCATCCGACCTTCTTGTACGAATTGCTGTGGAACCTCCTGGTTTTCGCGGTGCTGATCTATATCGACCGGCGGTTCAAGATTGGGCACGGTCGACTGTTCGCGACGTACGTGGCGGGCTACTGCCTCGGCAGGTTCTGGATCGAGCTGATGCGCAGCGATGCGGCAACGCATATTGCGGGCATTCGGATCAACTCGTTCACTGCGACGTTCGTGTTCATCGGCGCGGTGGTGTACATCATGGTGGCGCCGAAGGGTCGTGAGGACCCGGCGACACTGAAGGGCAAGCCACCCGAGGTCGAAGGCGAGGTGAAGGCCGCTGAGGAGGAGGAAGAGACCTCCATCGAAGACTTCGTCAAGGAGTTGACGGGCGTGGCGGCGGCGACGTCGGGCGTGGTTGCCGCAGCAAAAGTCGCGGGTGAGGCCGAGGGCGAAGACGCCAAGGCGGCTGCGGACGAAGGTGAAGACGAAGCCGAGGAGCTCGTCGAGGACGTCGCCGAGGCGCCGGCGGAGGACATCGCTGAGGGCGAGGAATTCGCAGAGGCGAAGGCAGAGGCCGAGTCGGTTGGCGGTGTGGGCGTGGTGCAGGGCGAGGAGGCTGTTGAGGCTGAGGCGGCGACACCTGAGGCGCATGAAACGGCTGTAGAGGCTGCCGAGGAAGTGGAAGGCGTTGCCGCAGAGGTGGCTGATGCGGCCGCCGATGATGAGCTAGCCGAACAGGCCGAAGTCGTTGCGGCAGAGGTGGCTGATGCCGCCGCCGATGACGCGCTAGCCGAAGAGGCTGAGTCGGTTGGCGGTATGGGTGCTGTGCAGGGCGAGGAGGCTGTTGAGGCTGAGGCGGCGGCACCTGCGGCGCATGAAGCGGCCGTAGAGGCTGCCGAGGAAGCGGAAGGCGTTGCCGCAGAGGTGGCTGATGCGGCCGCCGATGATGGACAGCAGCCGGAGTTCGAGGAAGCCATTGAGCCCGCCGACGAGGCAGAGGCAGTGGAGGCCGAAGCCGCGGTGGAAGAAACCGAGGGCGAGCCATCCGAAGAGGAGGCTGCCGAGGTAGCCGAGGCAGTAGTGGACGAAGCGGAAGCGATCGGCGATGACGAGCCAGAGGCTCAGGTTCTTGCCGACGAGAGTGAACCGGAAGCGATCGAAGAGCCCACCGATGCCGAGGCCGAAGAGGTCGACGGGACCGAGGCCGACGAGGCCGAGCCCGCCGAGGCTATGGAAGCGGAGCCCGCCGAGATCGAGGCCCAGCCTGCCGAGGAAGTCGCGGCCGGCCAGGCCGAGCCCGCTGAGCCAACCACACCCGAGCCGCAACCCGCCGAGGACTCCGGTGGACGCTTGCGCCGCTGGCTGCGAGGACGTCGTAGCCGCTGAACCCAACGCAACTTATCCAGAGTCGCGTTTTTATCCACAGGCGATCACGTCCACGTAGTTCCTGTCGGTGCCGCGTGGCATAGTCGAAGTCGTGATCGAACATATGTTCGAGGGTGTGGGTGATGGCGAGCTCATCGAGGTGATGGGTGAGGCGACTCGTGATGAGTCGACGGCGATCGCTCAGCGCCTGGCGGCGGTGGCGGAGTTGTTTGTGCGCCGATCGGGGCAGTTGGCCGGGTTGGAGTGGTGTGTGGCTGATGGCTGTGATGCGGTGGCGGCTGAGGTGTCGGCGGTGCAGAACATCAGCCATGCCCGGGCGGTGGGTCAGGTGCAGTTGGCGTGTGCGTTGCAGTATCGGTTGCCGGCGGTGGCCAGGGTGTTCGCTCGGGGCACGATCGACTTTCGGATGGTTTCGACGATCGTGGCGCGCACCGACAATGTGGAGGCCGAGGTGATGGCGGCGTTGGATGCGGCGATCGCGCGCCAGGCCGAGAAGTGGATGAAGCTGTCCAAGCCCAAACTGCGTGATCGGGTTGATCAGTGGGTGGCCAAGTTCGATCCGGCCGGGGTGCGGGTGCCGCGTGAGGTCACAGACAACCGGTATGTGGAGATTCAGCCCACCGTCCCGGGGATGGCGGGGGTGTCGGGCCATATCGATGCCGCTGATGGGGCGGCGCTGGATCAGCGGCTGGACGCGGTGGCGGCCACGGTGTGTGAGCATGATCCGCGCACCGCAATGCAGCGCCGCTCGGATGCGTGCGGTGCGCTGGGCCGCGGCGAGGCGAGTTTGGTGTGTCGATGCGGGTTAGCGGACTGCCCGGCAACGGCTGAGCGCAATGCTGCGGCGGCGGTGGTTCATGTGTTGGCTGAGCAGGCCACCCTGGACGGTTCAAGTGACGCCCCGGGGTATCTGCGCGGGTTTGGGATTCTGCCGGCCGAATCGGTGCGGGAGCTGGCCGCCACGGCCCAACTCAAGCCGGTGACGGTGCCCACCGGGGCGACGCCGGATCCGGGGTATCGGCCGAGTGCGAAGACCGCCGAGTTCGTCCGGTGGCGGGATGTGACGTGTCGCTGGCCCGGTTGTGACAAACCGGCGGAGCGCTGCGACATCGACCACACCACGCCGTGGCCTTATGGGCCCACGCATGCCTCGAACAACAAGCCGTATTGCCGCATCCATCACCTGCTCAAAACGTTCTGCGGTTGGTTCGATGAGCAGTTGCCCGATGGCACCATCCTGTTGACCGCCCCGTCCGGGCATGTCTACCGCACCGAGGCCCATGGCGCGGCGATGTTCCCGGCGCTGGGCCAATCCACCGGTGAGCTGAAGTTCCCGCCGGTGTTGCAGGCGGCCGAGACTGATCGCACCGCAATGATGCCGCGGCGCAAGCGAACCCGTGAGCAAGAGCGTCGTGACCGGATCAACGCCGAACGCCGCGAACGCACCGAACTCATCGCCGAAGAAGAACGCCAACGCCAAGCCTGGCTCGCCCAAAACTACCAACCGCCACCCTTCTAACCAGGGGAAGCGCCAGCAGAGCCAGGATCCAATGCGGCGCGATGCCTCTTCGATATCGCTCGTTGGCCCCGCGAACGAGAGTCGCACGAACGAGCCGCCGCGCAGGTGTCGAAGCAATGTCTGGTGCGATCGCAACACCGGTAAGGAGGCGTCGGCTGGCGACAGCGCTACCACTGCCAGGAGAGCCAATGATCGACAGCGTCAGATGGTCTGGTCCCGGCATTGCAGCGCAGCGGTGACGAATGCGTCTCGTGCCGAATTCTCCTTGGCCGCATCCCAAATCAACGTGACCTGGCTGGGGTCGATGTCCTCGATCGGAATCACCCGCACATCCGGCCTGCGATAGAACGCGGTCGTCGAGTGCGGCAGGATCACGAAACCCTCCCTCGCCGCGACGAGTTCGAGTTTTTCCTCCACGGTGTGCGCAGTCTGCCCTGCACGTCGATGCTCTGGTGTGGCGATCGCGTACCACTCCGGCACGGTGGACGGGTCCTGCAGCAGCCGCTTGGACGCGAGATCGGCCAGCCGCACGGATTTCCTCCTGGCCAACGGGTCGGCGCGGGGCAACACGGCATCCCGCGGTTCTTCCAACAGCGGCGCGGTGCCCAGCCCGCGATGGTCGATCGGCTCGCGGGCGTACACCACGTCGACCTCACCGTGGCGCACCACGTCGATCTGATCGGGCCAGCCGACCTGCACGACGACGGCGCGCCGCGACGGGTCTGCGGATTCGAACGCCGCCGCCGCGGCCGTCGCCAGCAGTCCGGGCATCACGCCCACCGTGACCGTCACCGTCGCGTCGGCGATCTCAAACAGCCGCTGCTGGAGCGCCTTCGACTCAGCCAGCAGAAAACGAGCGTCCTCGAGCAGCTGTGATCCCGCGCGAGTCAATTGAGTTCCCCGGGAATTCCGATCGAACAACTGCAACCCGAGTTCGCTTTCGAAGCTCCGGATCTGACGCGATAACACCGGCTGCGCGATGTGCAGGCGCTCGGCAGCACGGCCGAAGTTCAGCTCCTCGGCCACCGCCACGAAGTAGCGGAGTTTGCGCATGTCGAGATCCCCCGCGCCCATACCTCGAGGGTATCGGTCGACGACGAAAGAGTCTTGGCCGATTCGGCGGCAGTCGACCAACAGTGGAAAGCATGCGCCTGGTCACCGACGTCGCCCGTGCCTACCTGCACTGCATGGAGCAGGAGTTCGGCACGGGCGCCGTGGTCACCGTTGACGGCGCGACGACCCTCGTCCAGAGACGCGGGGCAGCGTCAGCGGGAGCGGGACACGTTTGCCGAGAACGACGCTGCGGAATGAGTCCGTCCGCCGGTCTTGGCCGAACCCCGGCCCCGTCCGCTTGCGTGGTTTCGCGGATTGGGTTTGCCGCGACGGCGAGGCTGCTGAGGCTGGGTGGGCTCCGGCCGCGAGGCGACGATCGGTTCGCCGAATATTCGTTCCCCAGGTGCAATCTCGAGCAGCACCGGGTGCGAGGCGCCGCTGAACCGGGTGATCGTGGGCTTCACGCCGGCCTTGCGGGTGAGGCTGCGCACGTCGGACACCTGCTCGTCGATCATCAGCGTCACCACTGTGCCGTCTGCTCCGGCGCGCGCCGTCCTGCCGGATCGGTGCAGATAGGCCTTGTGTTCGACGGGCGGGTCGGCGTGTACGACGAGGCTCACATCGTCGACATGGATACCGCGCGCGGCGATGTCGGTGGCGACCAGGACCACAGCCGAACCATCGGAAAACGCCGCGAGGTTGCGTGTGCGGGCGTTCTGCGACAGGTTTCCGTGCAGCTCGACTGCGGGAACGCCACGCGAATTCAGCTGACGAGCAAGGCCTTTGGCGCCGTGCTTGGTGCGGGCGAAGACAATAGTCCGGCCCGGCGAGGCCGCCAGATCGGCGAGCACACTGACCCTGGCCGCCTTGTCGACGTGCAGGACGTGATGATCGATCGCCGCGACCGGCGACTGCGCCGAATCCACGCTGTGCTCAATGGGATTGCGCAAGTACCGCTTGACGATGACATCGACACCGCTGTCGAGTGTCGCCGAAAACAGCAATCGCTGGCCGTCGCGCGGTGTCTTGTCCATGAGCCGCTTCACCGGCGGCAGAAAGCCGAGATCCGCCATGTGATCGGCCTCGTCGAGCACCGTGATCTCGACTCCCGACAGGTCGGCATGGCCGGACCGCATCAGGTCCTCCAGTCGGCCCGGGCAGGCGATGACGACATCGACTCCCTGCCGCAGCTTCTGAATCTGCGAATGCGCGGAGACGCCACCAAAGACGGTCACCGAGCGCAGGTTCGTCGCGGCGGCCAGAGGTGCAAGGGACGCATCGATCTGGGCGACGAGCTCACGGGTGGGCGCGAGGATGAGTGCCCGCGGGCGGCCGGGGACACGCTTGGATTGGCTCGTTGTGAGTCGCGTCACCAAAGGCAACAGAAACGCGTAGGTCTTGCCGGATCCGGTCCGGCCCCGGCCCAGAACGTCACGCCCGCGAAGCGAATCGGGCAGCGTCGCCGACTGGATAGGGAACGGGGACTCGATGCCGTTGGCGCTGAGGACATCGACGACGACGCCCGGCAGCCCGAGTTCGGCGAATGTGGACATGGTTGGCCCACTGAGGTTTTGAACAGACAAAGTGAATTGCTCCGAAAGTTAGAGTGGTCGTCCTGCCCGGCGCGGGTGATCCCGCGGCGCTCGGTATGACGATCGAGAAGCGGCAAAAGGCAGAACAGACGTTG
>DATFCF010000005.1:0-2067 GCA_035253445.1 Mycobacterium sp. | reverse complement strand
TACGACGCGACCTCGACCAGCGACAGAACACCCAACCCGCCGCCGTTCTGCACGCCGTCGCCATCGAGCACACTGAGCCTGGCCCCGCAGGCCGGACACCGACGGTGTGGGGTCAGTGGTCGTGGTCGAGTGGGTTGTGTGCTGCTTCGTAGTCGGCTGGGGAGAGCATTCCGATGCTGGAATGGCGCCGTAGCGGATTGTACCAGCATTCTATCCACTCGAAGATCGCGGTGGCAAGCTCGGCTCGGGTGTTCCAGATTCTGGAGTCGAGAAGTTCCAGCTGCATCGTGCCCCAGAACGACTCCACCAGAGAATTGTCATAGCAGTCTCCGATCGAGCCCATGGACGGCACGATTCCGGCGTCGACCAGTCGCCGCCCGAACGCCCACGACGTGAATTGACTGCCGTGATCGGAATGCAGAATCGTGGACTGCCGGTCGGGGCATCTCCGGATGATCGCCATGCCGAGCGCATCGATGACGAGTTCGGTGCGCATGTTGTTGTCGATCGACCAGCCCACGACCCTGCGCGAGAATACGTCGATGACCGCAGCGCAGTAGACCTTCCCTTCACGTGTGGGGTGTTCGGTGACGTCGGTGCACCAGATTTCATCCGGCCCGTCGACGACGAAGTCTCGATCGACCAGGTCGCGGTAGGGCTCAGCATGCAGGTCGCGCACGGTGCAGCCGCGGCGGCGGCGCCGGTAGAGGCCCTGGATCCCGGCCTCGCGCATCAGCCGAGCGACCCGCTTGTGGTTGACCGCCAGCCCGAGTCCGAGGGTGAGTTCGGCGTGCACCCGCGGCCAGCCGTAGGTGCCGCGCGAGTCGGCGTGGATACGTTCGATGTGCTTCAGCAACAGCTCATTCTCCTCGGCGCGTGGGGACTTCACCCCGGAACACCATTCGTAGAAGCCTTGGCGGCGTACACCAAGAACCCGGCAGGTCACCGCGACGTCGAAACCGTCGTCGGCGAGTTCACGGACCAGCGGGAAGACTACTTTGGGAGGACATTCTCCCGGGCGAAATACGCGGCCGCGCGCTTGAGGATCTCGTTCTCCACCTCGAGTCGGCGGGCCTTCTTGCGTAACTCGGCCAGCTCACGCTTCTCGTCGCTGGTCAATCGGGAGGAATTCGAGCGGCCCGTGTCGGTGTCGTCCTGGGCAAGCCAGTTCCGTAGACAGGACTCGGAGATCGACAACTCCTTCGCGATCGCAGCGATCGGCTTGACCCCCGATCGAGCAAGGTCAACAGCGCGCTGCCGGAACTCCGGCGGGTGAGGAGCGGGCACGAACGACATCCTTCCCGGCGGAACGGGTCCGCCTCAGGAGAGGTGTCCGCCGTCAGGGGCCAAGCTCAAAGACCTTGAAACGCGCGAGAAACCCCGTCATGGCGATGTGCTCCATTCTGACCCGAATCCGCGAATAGACGGGCTGTCCGGCGGGTGAGATGGCGATAGGTGTCCTGTGACCTGCGATGATGTGGTTATCGAGGCCAACATCGTCGGGGTCGGGAGGACACCTATCGGGTGCGCAGCTTACGGGGTCCTCGGCGCGGGCGGCGGGTGCGGATCGGTGCGCCGGATCCGACGTTGACGCCGGTGTCGGGCATGGTCGCGATGACCGAGCTGGTCGAGCGGCTGGCGGTGATCGACCGGTTGGACGCGGCGATCGGACCGATCAAGCAGCGCCGCCGTGGCCATACCGGCGGACAGCTGTTGGTGGGGATGGCCGCGGCGCAGCTGGCCGGGGAGGACTTCCTGGTCGGGCTCGACCGGCAGCGGGCCGACCAGGCCGGGCAGGCACTGGCCCCGGTGCCCGACCTGGCCGCCACGACCGCGGCCGGGCTGGCCCGGCGGTTCACTGACACGCGGTGGGCCGCGGTGGGCCGCGGTGGAGACCGGGTTGGGCGACGTGCACACCGCCGCGTCGGCCGCGCTGGCCGTGGTGGCACCGGTGCGGGCGGCCGCCTTGTGCGAGAGCGTGACGATCGATCTGGACACCACCGACGTGGAGGTCTACGGCCGGCACAAGCGCGGCGTGGCGTTCAATCACCAGGGCCAGCGGGTCGG
>DATFCF010000004.1:0-4119 GCA_035253445.1 Mycobacterium sp. | reverse complement strand
CGGGGCCGGGTACGGACAGAACGCGTTGCCCGATTCCACGGACCATCTGTGGCTGACCCGCCAGACGTGACGTGCCCACGATAGACATCGACCGCGATGCCGCCCACGAAGCCGCGCAGCGCGAACTCGGAAAACCGATCTACCCCAAGGCTTCACTGACCGAACGCCTGATGGACTGGATCAGCGAGCTGTTGTACAAGCTCATGGTCGAGGGCTCGTCCGTACCGGGCGGGTGGTTCACCATCAGCGTGCTGCTGACCCTTCTTGCGGTCGCGGTGGTAGTCGCCGTGCGGATCGCGCGCCGTACCATGCGCACCAAACGGGGTGGCGGCTACGCACTGTTCGGCGAACATGAGCTCAGCGCCGCGGAACACCGCGCCACCGCCGAACAGCATGCTGCGACGGGTAATTGGTCCGCGGCGATCCGGCATCGACTCCGAGCCGTCGCCCGCCAGCTAGAAGAAAACGGCGTTCTCGACCCCGTTCCCGGCCGTACAGCGACCGAACTGGCCCGCGACGCTGGGCGAGCGGTGCCAAACCTCGCCGCCGAATTACTCAGGGCTGCAGATGCTTTCAACGAAGTAACCTACGGCGAGCGCCCCGGCACCGAGTCGGCCTACCGGATGATCGCCGACCTCGATGAGCACCTACGACGTCACACCGCAGCGCCAACCGCCACTTTCTCGGCGTCTGCGGCTTCTGATGGCTGGGCACAAGTGCGATGACTCAAGCAGATTCGGCCGTTGGCCCTACGGTTGCGCAGCGGTGGCGCGGCGCTCGCTGGGTGCTACTCGCGATCGTCGTGATCGTCGGTGTTGCCGTGCTGGGTGCGTATCTGACCGCACCACGTCCCGGCGGCCGGATGGATCCGACCTCGACGTCGCCGGAAGGTGGGCGTGCGCTGGCCACACTGCTGCGCGACCACGGCGTTGACGTCATCGCCGCCGACGATATCGCGGCGGTGGAACGAGGCGCGCGCCCCGACACCCTGATCCTGGTGGCACAGACGTTCAGCCTGATCGACGACGATCTGCTGCGCCGGCTGGCCGACCTGCCAGGTGACCGGCTGCTGGTGGAGCCGGTCTCGCGGACGCGCGAGAAACTCGCGCCCGAAATCCGGCTCGACGGCGCCACCACGTTCGGCGGCGCCAAGCCTGACTGCGACCTGCGGGAGGCAACGCGGGCCGGCACGGTTCAGTTCGGCCTTAGCGATTCCTACAAATCGGCAGGTGACGTAGCGCTGACACGCTGCTACGACGGCGCACTGGTCCGCTACTCCGACGGCGAACGAACCGTGACCACCGTCGGCACCGCCGATTTCATGACCAACTCCGGCCTGTTGGAGGAGGGCAACGCCGCGCTTGCGATGAACCTCGCCGGCACACACCCGCGCGTCATCTGGTACGCGCCGCAGCGGAGTGAGGGTGAATCCGAAGGCGGGGCAACGATTTCCGAACTCATCCCCGACCGCGCGATCTGGATCGTCGTGCAGCTGTGCCTGGTAGTCGCGCTGCTGGCGGTGTGGAAGGGCAGGCGTATCGGCGCGCTCGTCGCCGAGCAGCTGCCCGTGGTGGTGCGGGCCTCGGAGACCGTCGAGGGCCGCGGCCGCCTCTACCGTTCCCGGCGCGCCAGCGATCGCGCGGCCGAGGCGTTGCGCACGGCCACACTGCAGCGGATGCTGCCCCGGCTTGGCCTCGGCCACAACTGCGCACCGCCCGCGGTGGTGCAGGCCGTCACCGAACGCTGCGGCTTGAACCCGCAATCGGTGGCGCACACGCTATTCGGCCCGCCACCGGCTACCGACGCCGACTTGGTAAACCTCGCGAACGAACTCGACAACATCGAAAGGCAGGTCGCACAGTCGTGACTCAGCCATCCACACAGACCACCTCATCCGATACCGGAGCCGCCCCGGCGGCGACATCAGACTCCGCGCGTAACGCGTTGCTGGAGTTGCGCGGCGAGATCGCCAAGGCCGTCGTCGGTCAGGAGGCGGTGGTGAGCGGCCTGGTCATTGCGCTGCTGTGCCGTGGCCATGTGCTACTGGAGGGGGTCCCAGGGGTCGCCAAGACGCTGCTGGTGCGCACGCTCGCGGCCGCATTGCAGCTGGAGTTCAAGCGCGTCCAGTTCACGCCTGATCTGATGCCTGGCGACGTCACCGGCTCACTCGTGTATGACGCGCGCACAGCGGAATTCGAGTTTCGCTCGGGGCCGGTGTTCACCAACCTGTTGCTGGCCGACGAGATCAACCGGACACCTCCCAAGACGCAGGCCGCACTGCTGGAGGCCATGGAGGAACACCAGGTCAGTGTCGAGGGCGAGGCACGGCGGCTGCCCGACCCGTTCATCGTCGCAGCGACCCAGAACCCGATCGAGTACGAAGGCACCTATCAGCTGCCCGAGGCGCAACTCGACCGGTTCCTGTTGAAGCTCAACGTGCCACTGCCGCCACGCGACCAGGAGATCACGATTCTCGATCGGCACGCGCGCGGTTTCGATCCCGGTGACCTGTCCGCCGTGCGACCTGTGGCCGGTACCGCCGACCTGGCAGCCGGCCGCGAGGCGGTGCGACAGGTGCTGGTTGGCGACGAGGTGCTCGGCTACATCGTCGACATCGTCCGCGCGACAAGGAACTCCCCTTCGCTGCAGCTGGGCGTCTCACCGCGAGGCGCGACGGCGCTGCTGGCCACCGCCAGGTCATGGGCGTGGCTGTCCGGCCGCAGCTACGTCACCCCCGACGATGTCAAGGCGATGGCACGCTCGACACTGCGGCACCGCATCGGGCTGCGGCCGGAGGCTGAACTCGAAGGCGCCAACCCCGACGGAGTACTGGAGGGCATACTCGCGGCCGTACCGGTGCCACGGTAATGATCCTCACCGGCCGCGTCGGCCTCATCGCGCTGTTATGCGTGTTGCCGATCGCGTTCTCACCCTGGCCGGCAATGGCTTTCGTCGCTCTACTCGCTGGACTCGTTTTGGTGGTCGCGATCGATGTGGCGCTGGCGGCCGGCACGCGCCGGCTGAGCTTCACGCGATCGGGCGACACGGCGGCGCGGTTGGGCCAGCCGGTCGACGCGACTCTCGTCGTCGACAATGTCTCGGGCCGACGGCTGCGCGGCCAGGTGCGCGACGCGTGGGCCCCCAGCGCGCGGGCCGAGCCGCGCTCTCACCCGGTGGATATGGCTGCGGGGCAACGCGTCCAACTTGTCACGCGGCTACGGCCGGTTCGCCGCGGCGATCAGCACTCGGCGCTCGTCACGGCCCGTTCGATCGGGCCGCTGGGCCTGGCCGGCCGGCAGAGTTCGCATCGGGTGCCGTGGCAGATCCGCATCCTGCCACCGTTCCTGTCTCGCAAACACCTACCGTCGCGACTGGCCAAGTTGCGTGAGCTCGAAGGCATGACCCCGGTGCTGATCCGCGGACAGGGCACCGAATTCGATTCCCTGCGTGAGTATGTCGTCGGCGACGACGTCAGATCTATCGACTGGCGCGCCACCGCCCGTCGCGCCGACGTGGTGGTGCGGACATGGCGGCCCGAGCGCGACCGACGCGTGGTGATCGTGCTCGACACCGGCCGCACATCGGCTGGGCGTGTCGGGGTCGACCCCACCGCGAGCGACCCTGGCGGATGGCCGAGGCTGGACTGGTCGATGGATGCCGTACTGCTTCTTGCCGCGCTCGCCGTGAGGGCCGGCGACCACGTCGATTTCCTTGCCCACGACCGGGTCTCACGCGCCGGTGTGTTCAACGCGTCGCGCACCGAACTGCTCGCCCAGCTGGTCGAGGCGATGGCTCCGCTGCAGCCGGCGCTGGTGGAATCCGACGCCCGCGCAATGGTGGCCGCGGTACAGCGGCGAATCCGGCAACGGGCGCTGGTGGTGCTGCTCACCGACCTCAACGCCTCCGCACTCGACGAGGGCTTGATGACGGTGCTGCCCCAGCTGTCGGCCAAACATCAGGTGCTGCTTGCGGCCGTCGCCGATCCGCGCGTCGAGCAGCTTGCGGCCGGCCGTGCCGACGCGGCCCAGGTGTATGACGCGGCGGCAGCCGAGCGGTCCCGCAACGACCGGCGGGCGATCGCCTCGCGGCTGCGGCGCGCAGGTGTCGACGTGGTTGACG
>DATFCF010000003.1:0-2232 GCA_035253445.1 Mycobacterium sp. | reverse complement strand
TAGTTCGTTCTGGGCCAAGTTCGTCAAATGCAGCATTCCCGGCCATCGGACCTCTCCTAAACGGGCAGGCGATCGAGTTCGTACCGGGAGAGGTCGAAGCGTGCGAGCTTGGGGTGATCGACGCCCTCGGTCAGGTCTGCGAGGATGCTCCCGATCACTGGGGCGTACCGGAAGCCGCGTCCGTTGCATCCGGCGCCGAGTACGACTCGGTCACTGTCGGGATGGCGACCGATCAACCAATGGCCGTCTTCGGACTCGGTCCACATGCACACCGTCGTCGAGACCGGATCGCCCTGGATCTCGGGAATGCGGTCGCGGACGATGGACAGAACACGGTCGAGGTCGGCGTCGGTCACGTCTTGGGAGAGGGCGTCGGGGTCGATGACGTTTCCCTTGCCGACCACGCTGAACTTGAACGTTCCGTCCGGTTCCGGGCAACCGTAGGACGGTGCGGAGTCGTCTCCAGGAGGGGCAGCGATGTAGGTTGCCGGGAACCGCTCGGCATCGAGATCCATCCGGAAGTTCGCCAGGACCTGACGCTCGACACGAGTCGGAAAGTTCAGTCCCAGAACTTTGTTCGAGAACGCTCCAGCCGTCACCACGATGCGGTCAGCACCGTATTCGCCGGAGGCTGTGCGGACGACGACTCCGCTGTCGGCGGCGGACCAGTCGAGGACCTTTTCGCCGTAGCGAACCTCGACACCGGCTTCCCGACCGAGCTGCTGTATCGCGAGAAGGGCGGGTTGCACCAACGACACGCCGCCGTTGGGCTCCCACACGGCGAGCTCGCCCTCGCCGATACGCAACCGGGGGAAACGGGCGTGGGCCTGGTCACCGTCAAAGATCTCGTGCTCGAAGGGCGATGCCTTCAGATTCTCGAGGGTGTTGTCAAACCACTTCGAGCCCGGTGCACCGACGAAGACGTTGCCGGTTGTGACCATCACTTCGGTCCCTGTGCGTTCGGCGATCGAATTCCAGGCGTTGAAAGCCTTCTGCGTCAGCTCGACATACTCGGGTCCAGTGCTGTTGGACTGGCGGGCTAGTCGGGTGGCGCCAGCATGCGACCCGTGCTCGTGCGGCGGGGTGAATGTGTCGATGGCGAGCACCCTGTGCCCGCGTTCGGCGAGCTGCCACGCCGTTGAGCTGCCCCATGTTCCGGCTCCGATAATGATTACGTCATAGCGAGACATCGCCGCCACTCTCCTTGGTTCTCTTCGAGTCGAATCTGACACCGTGGGGGAGTTCGGGGCCCGTCAGGTGTCACCCTGGTGCCGACCCGTTATCGGTGGTCAGCGGATAGCGCCTACAGAATAATGACGCTGCTCACTTCGATAATGACGCCGCTCACTTCGCCTGCCTCAGTTTCATATCTCCACTGAACGTTGTCAATACTGACCGAAAAAGATATGAACGCATCGTTCAAGGTTCGCAACAGGGCAACGGTGCAGTTGGCGGACCTCTACCATCCTGCCGAGGTCGGTGACATGCGGCACGTCGGAAATGCAGACCCGCGTAATCGCCGACGCAGTTGTCGGCGCCAGCTCCGCGGCCGGTTGGCCCGTTCGCGCGGTTCGCTGAAGGGGCGTGATGCACAGCGCCGCCGACAACGGGCCGAGACTCCCGAGGAACCATCCACCGCCCTTGGCCCGGGTTCGGCCGGTCAGTGGTCGGCAATCAGCCCGCTCACAATGCCGTCAGCCCAGTCGCACGTCGCTCGCACCATTCCAGGCAGCATTTGCTGGCTGACCTCGATATCGGGGTTGTTCCCGAGGAATGCAATGGTCAGCATGCGCCGCAGGAGTAAGAACGTGACGATTTCGCGCTCGTCCTCGACTGACAGTTCGCGGACACTGCGGTACCCCTGCAGCCAGGCCGCAATGAATTCGCCCACCCGAGGATGGTCCTCGGTGAATGTCAGCGCGGTGGCCAGATCGTACAGAAGCCATCCGAACCCGCAGTCGTCGAAATCGATTACTCGGCAGGAGGTGCCGTCAACGAGAAGGTTCGCGGCCCGCAGATCGGCGTGTATGAGCCCGAAGCGGTCGGGCCCACAGCCGAACCGGAGGAGTCGGCTTCGGACGAACTCCTCGACTCGCGCGAGCTGTTCGCTCTCATCCTTCTCGTGTACCGCGGCCCGCCAACTGCCCCACCGTGGGGCCGGCCCGAAAGCGGCGTCGATGTCCCATGCCGGCCGAGTGAACCAGTCTGGGCGTTGCCAGCGCGATGCATGCT
>DATFCF010000002.1:0-2459 GCA_035253445.1 Mycobacterium sp. | reverse complement strand
CTTCATGGGGCACTCGATGGGCGGCCGGATGACGATTCAGCTGGCGGCCATCGCGCCGGAACGGGTGCTCGCCGCGGTCCTGCTGGACGCCGCGGCCGGTGCGCCGTTCGACGACTCGATCCGGGATCCCATCCGGTCGCCGCGGCGCGCCGTGCGTGCGTTGGTCGACGCCGCCTACGACGCTCATGGCGATCCGCGCCAGCTCCCTGCGCCGGAACGAAACCGATACCTGCGCATGATGACGGCGGCTTGGGTGCGCAATATGCTTACGCCGCTGGGGTTTCCGGGTGCCTTCCGGGCGATCATCGCGTCGGGTGATTACACGCCGATGTTGGATGCGATGCGGGAGTCGCGCGTGCCGACGATCGTCGTGCACGGCGAGAAAGATCTGGTGGTCCCGTTCGTGAGCGCACACGATATGGCCGAACGCGCCGACGGTGCGCTGTACCGGGTGCCCGGCGCCTATCACTCGTGGATGTTGACGCATCCGCGGCAGGGTGCCGACATGATGCGTCAACTGCTGGCCACCGAACTCGGCGACGCGTTACGCGCCTCCGTGCGGGCGCACGACTTCGACGGCTGCGTGACGTGCTGGGCGGACGCTCTGCTGGCCGACGACTCGCAGTTGCGCCCGGTCAATGACGGCCCGCTCGATGTCGTGGGAACCGAAGCGCGCGAACGCATCACGCTCGATCGGCTGCGCACCTTTCATCGCGAGCAGACGCAGAATTGTCCGACACGCCGAAGAAGAATGCGATTCTTCGTCTTCTCGCGCAGAAAGGTGACCGCCTAGCGTTCGGCGCGCTGGTAGGCGGTGACGACCGCGGCGCCGCCGAGGCCGATGTTGTGCTGCAGTGCCGCGTTGACGCCGTCGACCTGACGCTTGTCGGCCGTGCCACGCAACTGCCACGTCAGCTCGGCGCATTGCGCCAGACCCGTCGCACCCAGCGGGTGGCCCTTGGAGATCAGCCCGCCGGACGGGTTGACCACCCAGCGCCCGCCGTAGGTGGTGTCGTTGTTGTCGATCAGCTTCGCGGCCTCGCCCTCGCCGCAGAGCCCAAGCGCCTCGTAGAGCAGCAGCTCGTTGGCGGAGAAGCAGTCGTGTAGTTCGATCACCTGGAAGTCGGACGGCCCAAGTGCTGACTGTTGGTAAACCTGTTGAGCGGCTTGAACGTTCATGTCGTAGCCGATCAGGTTCTTGGCGCTGCCGTCGAAGGTGGACTCGAAGTCGGTGGTCATCGCCTGGCCGACGATCTCGACGGCCTGGGCGGCGAGCCCGTGCTTGTCGACGAACGCCTCGCTGGCCAGGATCACCGCGCCCGACCCGTCAGAAGTGGGGGAGCACTGCAGCTTGGTCAGCGGATCGGAGATCATCCGCGCGCCGAGGATATCGTCCAGGGTGTACTCCTCCTGGAACTGCGCGTACGGGTTGTTGACCGAATGCTTGTGGTTCTTGTAGCCGATCTTCGCGAAATGCTCTGCGGTGGTGCCGAATTGCCGCATGTGTTCGCGGCCCGCGGCGCCGAACATCCATGGCGCGACGGGAAATGCGAACTCGTCGATCTCGGCCATCGCCTTAACGTGCTTGCCCATTGGGGATTCGCGGTCGTCGGCGCCGCCGCCGAGCGCTCCGGGCTGCATCTTCTCGAAGCCCAGCGCGATCGTGCAGTCGGCCAACCCGCCCCGGATGGATTGCGCCGCAAGGTACAGCGCGGTGGAACCGGTGGAGCAGTTGTTGTTGACGTTGGCGATCGGGATGCCGGTCATGCCGAGCTCGTAGAGCGCCCGGTTTCCGGATGTCGAGTCTCCGGTGACGTAGCCGACGAAGCCCTGCTGGACTTCGGAGTAGTCGATGCCCGCGTCCGCCAGTGCGTTGGTGCCGGATTCGCGTGCCATTTGTGGGTAGTCCCAACCCTCGCGACGGCCGGGCTTCTCGAATTTCGTCATCCCCACTCCGACGACGAAAACTCGGTTCTTTCCTGCGGTGGCCATGACGCTCCTCCTCGCTGCGCTGCGGTTGACAGCAACATACAGCGCGCCGAGGAGGCGCAGGCGGCTGTCAGCGGGTTGCGCGGCGATGCCAGGCGGAGTATCCGCCGGCGAGGTAGTGAACGTGGTCGTAGCCCAGCCTGTTCAGTTGCTCGGCGGCCGGGATGGCGCGCCGACCTGAGACGCTGCACACGACGATCTCGCGATGGCGATCCACCTCGGAGATGCGCGCGGCAAGCGCGGGCGGGTCGATCAATAGCGCCCCCGTGATGCTGCCCTGATGACGGGCGACCTGCGGGCGGATATCGACGAGCAGCGCGCCGGCCCCGTGGCGGCGCCGCGCGGTGGCTGCCGAGATGGGCTGCGGCACCGGCATAGGTGCGGTGGGGTTGTCGAGCGAACTGTTCATGGTCGGTTGGTTTCTCTAGTGGTGGTGCGGGGGCCCGCCGCCGCAGCGGGCCCCCGCGGGA
>DATFCF010000001.1:0-10027 GCA_035253445.1 Mycobacterium sp. | reverse complement strand
GGTCCGTCCGCCTGCAGGGCGTGGCCGAGAAAATACCCTGCATACGGCGCGCCTGAACAGTAGTTGAAGACTCCGGAGAGTTGCCAGTCGCCGTCCGGCCGCGCAGTGGCCAGGCCCTGTGGCCTGCCGGTGGAGGGACAGATGAAGTCGGGGTCGGCGAAGACCTCGTCTTGGACGGACTCCTCGAACAAGGAGGCAACCGTCAAGGCGTGGGAGTGTCCGAGGCTGTACTGCCATCCGGTGGACGAACAGCCCGCGGTGAGATCCATAACCACCTGCATGAAGGTGTCGATGCCGAATTCGAAGCCGCCATAGCGCCGCGGAGTCAGAATCCGGTAGAAACCGGCGCGCTGGAACAGCTCGTGAGTCTCCTGCGAGTAATACGTCCGCTGTTCCACCTCGGCTTGCTGCGCTACAAGCGTGGGTGCCACCGCTCGGGCCCTGGCGATGATCTCTTCGGGTGTGACGTCGTCGAGCGACCACTGCTCAGCGATGGCTGCAACGTCAGTGGAGTCAATGACCGACATGGAGTGTTTCCCTTCAAACAGATTCGGGCCGATGGCAACAGCGCCCGTCAACGGTGGACATAGCGCGCGTCCGAGTCCTTATTCGCATCGAGTATCGCGCGCTTTTCGGAACGCATGTTCTGACCGTCGCACCCGCTGACTCACTGCGAGTGTTCGGATTTGACACATGCTCGCCGAAATTCGACAACCGTTCAACAACCTAGATCCACCCAATGGAACTCGAAGCTGGGCCGTGATCGTCGGCCGCTGTATGACGGGGTTCACTCGGTCGCCGGCGAACTCGCCGTGGCGATCCGGGTGAGAACGCAATCTGGCCGGAGGTTTCATGCACACTCGAGACGGACGTTCTTGTGTCTAGCTGCCGGCGTGACGGGTCCGAGAGTGTTCAGATTTCTGAGCACAATTCGACATTCGGTCCTCGCTTCCCTACGTCAACAGTCACGCGAGAACCGCGTGCCGATAACCCTTAGTTCGCGGAGGCTACGTAGTGCTCATGGCCGCGGCGATGCGGACGGGTGACGAGGAGATCGGCAGGGAGAACGCCGCGCTTCGTCGCTTGATTGTCGCGTTCCAACATCTATCCAGCCTCGCCGTACAGGATGCCGGCCTGGAGTCGGTCACGGAATCGATCGCTGAGCGAGTGGACACGGCGGTCGCGGTGGTCGACGACAAGCTGTCGGTGCTCGCGTGCTCTGGCGGCACGGAATCCGATGCCGCACAGCTCTTTCGCGACCACCTCAGGCATCCTCGGCTGGCGCAGGTCCTGGAGGTGGTCGGTCCGACGCGGCGGGCGCTGCGAATTCCCGGCATGGCAGGGGTGGCACCGATCATCGTCGCGCCGGTTCCGGTCGGCGACACGGTGCCGGCTTTCCTGCTGACGCTCGACGACGGCGAACAGGATGACGGTGAAGACCTCAGACTGCCGCTCACCGAACATGCGGCGACAATTTGCGGGGTGATCCTGGGCCGAGATCGGGTCGTGGCCGCGGCCGCGACACAGGCGCGCTACGACCTGGTCGAGGGCCTGCTCTCTGGGAAGGGCAGCGAACCTGACGAGGTACAGCGGTGGGCAGCCCACCTGGGCTACGACGAACAACATCCGCACCGGGTGGTTTCACTGGTCGTGCCTGTCGACTACGACGGCGACGACGCGACGCGAATGCTCACGGCCGCCGCGCGCTTCTTCACCACGTACGCCCCCGAGGCCATCACCGCGAAGCGAGGCCGCGAGGTAGTCGTCGTAATGCCCGAACCAGACTCCGCCACCCCCCGTGCTCTCGAGCTGGCGAAACTATGCATTGGACGCATCGCCGATACGTTCGGCGATGCGCAGATCAACGCAGGAATCGGCGGCGTGTTCAGCTCGTCGCTTCACATAGCGCGTTCCTACGCTGACGCGCGCCGCACAATCGACATCGCGACTCGGCTTGGGCGGACCGGAACTGCTGTGGCCGTGGACGACTTGGGAATCCACGGGTTACTACTGCAAGTCGCCGACGTGGTGAAGCTACGCGAGTTCGCACACGACGTGTTCGGCGACCTGCTAACCCAGACCAACGGTGCCGCCAGCGAGTACCTGCCCACATTGGCTTGCTATTTCCGCGTGAACAACAGCCCACAACGCGCCGCGCAGGAGCTGCACATGCATCGCAATACGGTGGCGTATCGGCTGCGGCGTATCGAGGAACTGACCAACTTGGACTTCCACAACTACCGTGACCGGCTGATGGCTCAGGTCGCGCTGGAGATCCTCGACATGGTCGATGTGGCGGGTGAGCGGGCATGACGGACTTCGTAGCGGCGCTGCACGAGCGAGTGTTGGTGTGTGACGGGGCGATGGGCACAATGCTGCACGCCGCTGGCAATTCGCTCGACCGGGCGTTGCCTGAACTGAACCTGTCCAATCCGGACCTGGTGAGCACCGTCCACGACAGCTACGTGGACGCCGGTGTGGACCTGATTCTGACCAACACGTTCGGCGCGAGCCGACTACGGCTGGCCGAGAATGGCTATGGAGACGTTGCCGCCGAGATCAACCGCGTCGGCGTGCTCCTCGCGCGCGAGGCGGCCAACGCCGCCCCGAAAGCCGTATTCGTCGGCGGATCGATCGCGCCCGCGGTGAGCGCCCCCCTGCGCCAGCGGATACCCGCAGGCGAGCGTGCCGAGGCATTGCGCGAACAGGCCGCTGCACTGGCCGAGGCCGGCGTGGACGTGCTCGTTTTGGAGACGTTCGGGTACCTAGACGAGCTCCTGGAAGCGGTGCGGGTGACCGCAGAGGTGACCGACCTGCCGATCCTCGCGCAGGCAACGTTCACCACCGATGGTCACACGCCGGGCGGGGAAACGCCGCGCGAGGTCGCGACCGCGCTGACCGCGTTGCCGATCGCCGCGCTCGGGGCCAACTGCACGGTCGGGCCGCAGCGCATGCTCGGCATTGTCGAAGAGCTGCGGCGGGCCACCACGCTGCCGATCAGCGCCCAACCCAACGCGGGCCTACCGCGACGGACGCAGGGCCGGCGATTCGAATACAGCCTCGACCACGACTACTTCGCCCGCTACGCTCGCCGCTGCGTCGAGGCCGGCGCGTCGATCGTCGGCGGGTGCTGCGGCACCACGCCCACCCACATACGCGCGGTCAGCGCCGCCGTGGAACAGTTCGCCGACCCCACGCCCGCCAGTCCGGTCTCGCGGGCCGCGCCCGACGAGTTCGCGAATCAGCTCGCCGCGCGCGGATTCGTCGTCGCCGCGGAGATCGCTCCCCCCATTGGGGGGACCGCAGATGTCGCCGCGAAGATCGCCACCACGCTGCACGGCCACGGCGTCGACCTGGTGCTCGTTTCCGCGGTGCAAGGACCGCGCGCGCAACTCTCCTCCACGAGCCTGGCGCTGCACTTGCAGCAGCAGGTGGGGGTGGAGACGATCGCGACGGTCACCACCTGGGACAAGACGATCATGTCGTTGCAGGCCGATCTGCTGGGTGCCCACGCGTTCGGCACCCGAACGGTGGTGTGTGAAACCGGCAACCCGCCGCTGCGCGGGGACTACCCGAACGCCGATGGCATCTGGGAAGTCGACTCCATTGGACTGATCGAGCTGTTGGCCGCGCTCAACGCCGGCAGAGACTGCAACGGGCTTTCTCTGGCTACGAAGACGTCATTTCACATCGGGGCGCGGTGTAACCCAGGCGCGGAGGACCTCGACGCGGAGATCAGCCAAACCCGCGCGAAGATCGCCGCGGGTGCGCAGTTTCTCATCACGCGTCCCGTCTACGAACTCGACGGGCTCAGCCGTCTGCTCACCGCACTGGGGCAACACAGAGTGCCGGTGTTGCTCACGGTTTCCCCGCTCAGCGGTTTCGCCGAGGCCGAGTTCCTGGCCTACGAGGTGCCCGACGTCACCATTCCACCGGCGATCCTCAAGGAACTGGCGACAGCAGGGACCGCCGCACACGAGGTCGGGGCGACGATCGCCACCGACCTCCTCGCTCAAGCCCGCTCGCTGGCCGACGGCGTCGTAATCGTTGTGCACGGGCATCACGAGACCACCCAAGCGCTATTCGCTGCGGCCAGCCAATAGGCCCAGATGTCACTGTCGACTCATCGCGACCCCTCGTGCCCGTCGATTTTGTGCTGAAGAACAAAGTCGCTCCCTCGATTTAGGTCACAACGCTGCACTCTGTCCGCGGTCACAAAGCGGCGGCCGCGTTTCCTGTTCCACAGACCGAAGAGATCGGCGCCACGTGCGCCTAGCGTGGGTGACCTATCCGACAGTCCGCCAAGGGATTCCGAGAGTGAGGACGATCGTGAAAGAGTCCAGGCCGTATACGTGGCCAAAGCCGTTCCGGCCACGGGTGTCTGCTCGACGGTCCTACCGGTTACACCCTGTGCTAGCCGGGAATCGCGTTTACCGTTGGGCGGCAAGGGTTTTGGAGGAGCGGCCAGCAATCTACGGCGCTTTCACAGCTCTTGAGAAGGCCTCGAAGGAACGGTTGTTCGGTTGCCAGATGTGTGGCCAGTGCGCTCTGCCCACGACGGGGTACGCGTGTCCGATGACCTGCCCGAAGCAGCTGCGCAACGGGCCGTGTGGCGGTGTCTCTCCGCAAGGTCGGTGTGAGGTTCACCCGGACGTCCGATGCGTCTGGGTACTCGCCTACGAGCGCGCAGCCGCAGCGGGGCGCGGAAGCGACTTCACCCTGCTGCAGCGACCGGTTGATCACCGCGAAGAGGGCCGCAGCTCCTGGATCAACTACTGGCAGGGCCGCGACGAAGGGATGGCTGTCGCACCTGCCTCGTGTCCATCGACTCTTAGGAAGTGCGAGGTGGTTGCGCAATGAGCGCCGACATTCAACCCGGCGGCGGACTGAAGGCTGCGTTGACCGAGGGCCGATTCGCTCTCACAGCCGAACTCGGCCCCCCGCGCGGCGCCGACGCAGATGCGTTCGCGCGCAAGGCCGCTCATCTACGCGGCTGGGTCGACGCAGTCAACGTCACCGACAACCAGGGCGCACGAGTGCGGATGTCGAGCCTGGGCGGCTCGGTGCTGGCACTGCGTGAGGGCCTATCGCCGGTAATGCAGATGACGTGCCGCGACCGTAACCGGATGGCCCTGCAGGCGGACCTTCTGGCGGCGGGGGCCTTGGGCATCCCGCACGTGTTGATGCTGACCGGTGATCACCCGCGCACGGGCGACCACCCGGAGGCCAAGCCGGTGTTCGACCTCGACGGCGTACAGCTGACCTCCGTTGCTCGCACGCTGCGCGATGAAGGCGTGATGATGTCGGGAGAAGACATCTCGGTAGCCCCGCAGTGGATGATCGGGACGGTCGAGAACCCGTTCGCGCCACCGATTTCGCTTCGCGCGGAACGCCTCGCCAAAAAAGTGGCCGCAGGCGCGGAATTCGCCCAGACCCAGTATGTCTTCGACCTTGACGTGTTCGCCCAATGGATGACGTGTCTGCGCGATATGGGCATCACGGAAAAGTGCGCCGTTTTGGCCGGTGTCGGTCCGATCCGGTCGCTGCGGATGCTGGAGTTCCTGCGCAGCGAAGTGCCCGGCGTGAACGTGCCGATTGACGTTGAGCAGCGACTGCGAGGTGTGGCTCCCGACCAGGTTGCCGAGGAGGGTATGCGGTTGTGTGCTGAGACAATTCAGCAGCTCACCGAGATTCCCGGGGTAGCGGGGGTCCATGTCATGGCGTTCGGATTCGAGCACGGTGTGCCGGAGATTCTCGACCGTGCCGGTTTCGCGCCGCGGCCAACGCAGACCGTGCTCAGCGGCGCGGAGGTCAGTGCGAGTGTTGATTGATTTCCGGCCGCACAATCGGTTGCGCGCCGAGCGGCCCGCTGATCTGGGCGCGTCGGTGCTGCCGGTTGTGACCGCACTGAGCGAGAGCAAGACGGACCTGTCCAAGGTCCGTGTGGTCTGCGATTGGGTTCAGTACCGCAACAACTTTCGCGATGTAGTGGAGATTCGCCCGATCCTGCGAAGTGCTTCGTCCGGCGCCGAGCCGGGGTCGAACGGCACGCACAGCGGCGATATGGAAATAGCGGTCGATGTGCGACGCGCACCGGATACCCCACTGAACGAAGTGACCACGTCGCTACTGCGCCGTGACGCCGATCGGGTATTCCTCGAAGACTGGACGGCAGGCAGCCACAGCTGCATCTGGCGGTTCAACGCGTTGTACTGGTCAGCGCTGGAACTGTGGGAGAAGGCGACCGGTCGCGGCTACGAACAGGCCCTGCCGGGCGGGGAGAGCGACGCGCGCAACCGGGCAGCGGCTGCCGACCTCATCGGTGAACTCATGGCCGTGTGGGACCGGTTGGGCCGCGCCAACGCGCTGCCCGACGAGCTGTACATCATCGAGCTCGGGGTGGGCAACGGCAACCAGGCGAAGGTTTTCCTGGACGAGTTCCGTGAGCTCGACCGTCGGCACGGCAAGGGCTACTACGAGCGGCTGCACTACCTCATGTGTGACTACTCGGCGCACGTTCTGGATCTCGCGCGCGAGACGGTCGCCGACCATACCGAGCGCGTGAGCTCGTTCGCACTCGACGCCACCAAGCCGCGCACCGCACTGAGCTTCCTGCGGGACAAGGTCTTTCTTGTCTACGTCTCCAATGTGTACGACAACCTGCCCACCGACGAAGTCGCGCAGCTGGGCGGGCGCACGTACCAGGTGCAGACTCGCGCCTACGTGCCGGATGAGCACGCCGGCGAGTTGGCCGACTCGGTGTCGGCGACCATCGCACAACTGCCCTGCTTGGTGGACAAGTTGTTGCGACTCGGGCCAAGCTTGCTGGTCGATGCCTGCCCCGCGCATTTCCCGGATCTGGATACCGCCGTTCACTTCTGGCAGAGCACGTGGTCGGCGTTGCGGCTTGAGGAACGCTATGTGCCACTTGACGGGCTCGACACCTACCAGATCACGGATGCACTGACGGGTGAGGCGCTGCGTCCTTTACTGGAATTGGGCACCGATGTGCGCATGCACGTCAACAACGGGGCCGTCGCAAGTTTCGACGACACGCTCGCGCTGCTGCATCCGTACGGAAAATTGGTGTGCCACGACCTGTTTGTGACCGATATCCAGGGCTACCACACGACTTTCCGCGGTCCGGGTAAATACGACGGGTCGGTAGTCAACTGGGTCAACGGGCCGCTGCTCGCACACGTGGGTCGACGTCGTGGTTTTGACGTACACCACGAGCCGTTCCGGCACCGCGGGGGCGGGAACATCGTCACGATGACTGCTCAGGCAAGGGATTGACATGGAGAAGTACTTGCCGATTCTGCCTACCACAGTGGTGGGTTCATATCCCGTGCCCGAGTGGATGGAGCGGCTGAAGACCGATTACCTCCGGGGGCGGATGAGCCGGGCGCAGCTCGTCGACCTACATGAGATGGCGATCAAGGCCGCGCTGAGGGATCAGGAGCTAGCAGGTATCGACATCGTGTCCGACGGCGAGATGCGCCGCGACAACGACATCGACTACTTCCTGGAAAAGCTGCCGGGAGTGGAAATCGCCGACAGGGCCAAGGACTTCTACTTCGACTACTACGACGTCAGTCTGATGCGCCCGCTCCCGCCTCCATCGACTGGCGAGTTTTCTTGGCTGGCAGAGGATTTCACTTTCACTGCGTCGCAGACCGGCAAGCCGATCAAGTTTTCGCTCACCGGCCCATTCTCATTGACCAGCCGCATCCGGAATACGGCAGGAGTGGATCAGCGCGAGCTGATGCTGGCCATTGCGCACCGGCTCAACGACGCTGCCCACGCGTTGGCGGATAAGGGTGCCACGCTGCTGCAGATCGATGAGCCGTTCCTGGCCGGCTATCCCGATCACGTCGAAGACACCGTGGCGGCGATCAATGTCGTGACGGCCGGTGTCGACGTGAATTGGGCGTTACACGTGTGCTACGGCAATCGATACGCTCGGCCCTCCTGGGAAGGGCACTATGACTTCCTGTTCCCCGCGGTACTCGGCGCGAACGTGGACCAGCTCGTCCTCGAGTTCGCCCGTAAGGGGTACGCAGACCTGCCCGTCATCGAGAAGTTTGGGTGGGACCGAAAGATTGGTCTCGGCGTCATCGACGTAAAGAGCCATCAGGTAGAGACAGCCGAGATGGTGGCGACCCGCATCCGCGCGGCGCTCGACCTTGTGCCCGCTGAGCAGCTGGTGATCAACCCCGACTGCGGACTGCGCAACGTGTCCGCTGCCGTGGCTCGCGCCAAACTGACGGCCATGGTGGAAGGGGCCGCACAGGTCCGCCGCTCTCTCGAACCAATTCTTGTCACCGAACCCGCGGTGGCTGCCGAAACCGTAACCCAAGGAGCATGATTGTGAGCCAATCCGATCCGCACGAATTCCTCTTCACCTCTGAATCGGTGACCGAGGGACATCCCGACAAGATCGCCGACGCGATCTCCGACGCGGTACTCGACGCGGCACTGTCGAACGATCCGTACTCGCGGGTGGCGTGCGAGACCCTGATCACCACCGGGATGGTGGTGCTGGCGGGTGAGATCACGACCCCGCAGACCCTTGATTACACCCAGATCGTGCGCGACACCGTCAACCGCATCGGTTACGACAACGGCGATTACGGTTTCGACGGGCACCACTGCGCAGTACTCGTGGCGCTGGACAAGCAGTCCCCGGACATCGCGCAAGGAGTCGACCAGGCGCACGAAACTCGTAGCGGCACCTCGGGCGACGAACTCGATCTCGCGGGCGCCGGCGACCAGGGCATGATGTTCGGCTACGCCACGAATGAGACGCCTGAGCTGATGCCGATGCCAATCGCATTGGCGCACCGGCTATCTCGCCGACTGGCTACCGTACGGAAAGACGGGACGCTCCCCTACCTGCGGCCGGACGGCAAGACACAGGTGTCCGTCCGCTACATCGATGGCGTTCCGGTCGCGGTGGAGCGAGTGTTGATCTCAACCCAGCATGCGGAGGAGGTCACCACCGAGCAGATCCGCGAAGACCTGTGGAACAAGGTGATCTCTACCGAGCTGCCCGCTGATTTTTACGACGCTGACCAACTACGTGCCGATCTGCTGATCAATCCCACGGGCCGGTTCGTGATCGGCGGTCCGGTCGGCGACGCCGGCCTGACGGGCCGGAAGATCATCGTCGACACCTACGGCGGATTCGCTCGCCACGGCGGGGGAGCCTTCTCCGGCAAGGATCCCTCCAAAGTCGATCGCTCGGCGGCCTATGCCGCCCGTCACGTGGCGAAAAACGTTGTCGCAGCGGGGCTTGCCGAACGCGCCGAGGTGCAGGTGGCATACGCGATCGGCGTCGCCCGACCGGTTTCGCTACTCATCGACACATTCGGCACCGAGCGTGTGGACCGGCGCCTCATCGAGAAGCTCGTGGGCGAGCACTTCGACCTGCGGCCTGCTGCGTTCAGGGCGTATCTCGAGCTGCACCAGCCCATCTATTCGCCCACCGCGGCGTACGGCCACTTCGGCCGTACCGACGTGGACCTGCCTTGGGAACGCACCGACCGTGCTGCCGCGCTGCGCGACGCCGCCGGCCTGACCGAAACCACCGTGGCCTGAAGGAGATTGAGCATGACAATGACAACCGAGCAGAAGCTGACCGCCGGTCCAGAAGTGGATGTCCGTAACGGTATTGATTTCAAGGTGGCCGATTTGTCCTTGGCGGAGTTTGGCCGCAAGGAGATCCGGCTCGCTGAACATGAGATGCCGGGCTTGATGGCGTTGCGGCGCGAGTACGCCGATGTGGCGCCGCTGAAGGGGGCGCGGATTTCGGGTTCGCTGCATATGACCATCCAGACCGCGGTGCTGATCGAGACCCTGGTGTCGCTCGGTGCCGAGGTCCGGTGGGCGTCGTGCAACATCTTCTCCACCCAGGACCACGCGGCCGCGGCCGTCGTCGTCGGCCCGCACGGCACCGTCGAGGAGCCCCAGGGCACCCCGGTGTTCGCGTGGAAGGGCGAGACGCTCGAGGAGTACTGGTGGTGCG